>JBBRIB010000422.1:0-2926 GCA_038221745.1 Verrucomicrobiales bacterium | reverse complement strand
TTGGTTCCGCAGATTTGTCGGGGCGCGGTAGATGCGGGATCGAATACGAGTTGTCAAGACAGAACCCGCCAAGAAAATAAAAAAGGGAGGCTTGCCTGATTAGGCGAAATCGAGTAGTTGTCCTCAGCTTTTGGCTATCGGCGCACAACTGCGCTGACCGTTCGGTTAAACATCCGGCTGCCTTAAGTAATTCAACGAAAATAACATGTATCGCATCCCATTTGAACGGGTGAACTGGATTACCAGCTCATTCCTTATCGGCACCGCCCTGATCGCCTTGATCGGGGTCCCTATCTACCTCTTGAAATTCGGCTTGGACTGGTTCCAGTTCACCATGTTTTTCTTGTATGTGACCGCCACGATGATGAGCATCACCGTGGGCTACCATCGGTTATTCTCCCATTTGTCCTTCAAAGCGAAGCTCCCGGTGAAGCTTTTCACGCTGATCTTCGGTGCGTGTGCGTTTGAAAATTCATGCTTGAACTGGGCATCGGATCACCGCCGCCATCACAAGCACGTGGATCACGACGAGGATCCCTACGATATTTCCAAGGGATTCTTCTGGGCCCACATCGGTTGGCTGCTCTTCAAGCTCAATCCAGAGCCGCCCATGGACAACGTGGCGGACCTGCGCAAGGACAAGCTCGTGATGTGGCAACACAAGCATGTGCATTGGATCGGTCTGGTCGTAGGTTTGGTCATTCCGTCCGCGCTCGGATATGGCTGGAACCTTGCCATGGGGATGAATCCGTGGACCGGCGCGCTGGGTGGCTTCCTCATCGCAGGAGTGGCCCGCATCGTCGTGGCGCAGCATTGCACCTTTTTCATCAACTCGCTTTGCCATACCGTCGGCCGCCAGCCCTATTCCACCAGCCACAGTGCGCGTGACAGTGCGGTGATGGCCTTCCTCACCTTTGGCGAGGGCTACCATAATTATCACCATGAGTTCCAGCACGACTACCGCAACGGCGTGAAGCCATGGCAGTGGGACCCGAGCAAATGGACCATTTGGACGCTCTCAAAATTCGGCCTCGTCGATGGTCTGCGCCGCGTGCCTGACAGCAGAATCCTTCTCGCGGAAATGGGTGAAGCCCGCCGCAAAATGCAATCCCATCTTGCTCAGCTAAAGGATCAGAGCCATGGCTCTGCCCAACGGGCGCTCGATGCCATGCACGAAATGGCGGACAGACTCAGCGCAAATTATCACGAACTTGAAAAAGCCGTGGCCGACCGCGTGCAACTCTCCCGTGAGAAGCTCAACGCTTGGCAGGATGAAACCCGCCGCCTGATGCGTGAGGTGAAACGCCTCGCCGCTTCCTCACAGACGGCATAGTCCTTTCCATTCCTTTCAAGGGCCGCTCTTCGGAGCGGCCCTTTTTCATGAAAGCGGCCATGGTAAATTTCATTAAAGGTCCGTTCTCTAAAACCGTGGCCAGAGGGCGGCGCTTCAATCGGAGATTATACGGAAATTCAGATAGTGGTTTTTGAGGCCGCTGGTGAGGGCGTCGGCGTATTCGAGGAAAATGTTCGGGCGCATTTTCCCCTCGAATTCGCGGAGGCCTTGGTAGGGGCCGGCCTGGATGCGGGCGTAATCGAGGGTGGAGTTCATGACGTAGGGCTCCATGAAGATGACGGGGCAGCGGTAGAGGCGGTTGGCGAGGAGATTGCGGGCCCAGAGGAAGGGCTGGCCGGGGATGGCGCGGACGTTTTTGGATTCTGGAGGATATTGATACGGGGGCAGCCCGCTGATTTCTGAAAAGGTTTGGGCAACCGTGGAGCCGACGAGGATTTCCTCTTGTTGGGTGCGTTGGAGGAGTTTTTCGAGCAGGGCGAAGCGTTGGTCTGCGAGGATGACTTCGTCGTCATTGTAGCCGCCGTTGACGAGCAGGTGGAGGTGGGTGCGGGGGATGAGGGTGGGGTTGTTGGGATCGCCCCAGGCCTCGGCATTGAAGTGGAGGCAGAGGACGAGATCGGGCTTGAGGATTTCGTTGACGAGTTTGGCGCGGGCATGGATTTCCGCGGTGCGGTAAAAAAGGCGCTCGGCGAGTTTTTGGGGTGATTCCGAGTTGAGGGCGGGAGGGGTGGAAAGGAGGGACTCGGGGCGGAGCGGGGTGACGGGTTGGTTTTGATCGCGGACGAAGGAAATGGTGGCGCCGAGGGCTTCGAGGCGGGGTTTCAGGAGTTTGGCGACTTCCAAGGTCATGTCTCCCTCGCGGACGGGCGTGCCGGAGCCGACGACGAACCATCGTTCCTCCATTTTCGCCCACTCGCCACCGATGTGCCCGGGATCGATGGCGATGTGCAGGCCGCCGAGAGGAAGGTGGCGTGGAGTAGGTGGAAGATCCGCAGCGGATTTCCAATGGCGGGGCGTGGGTGAAGTGGCGGCAGCGGTGGCGAAGCGGAGGGTGTAAGCCTCGTGGGGAGTTGGCTCGCCAGTCAGGATGCGAGCCTCGGTTTCGCGGATTTCGATCAAATTTCTCCATGCCTCGCCAGTAGTGAAAAAGGTGGTGAGGAGATGCTCGAATTCCTCACGGGTGATGGTGTTTTGATAAATTTCCAGATCTGCCCAACGCGGAGGCCCGGCAAGGGCGGAGAGCTTAAGAGCGGGCGCTGCTGGAACCGGCGGCGGGGCGGGCGGCGGCGGAGATTTTTTAAAAATGAAAAAAGCGGTCGCAGCGAGTAAGAGGATGCTGGCTGAGATCATCGGGAGATGGAGTTTGAAGAATCGGCTCATGGAGTGAATTGGATTGTGGCGGAGCGCGGGATGAGGCAGTCTCCCTGTCGAGCGCAGGACGGCGCTTGCTTTGTTTATATGTCTGCGATTCGAATTTTATTCCTTGGTGATATTGTGGGAGAGCCTGGGCGCAAGGCGGTGATCGAGCAATTGCCATTGCTGAAACAGTCCGAGGCTTTGGATTTTATCATC
>JBBRIB010000421.1:0-2939 GCA_038221745.1 Verrucomicrobiales bacterium | reverse complement strand
CCATCCGTTCCCGCCGGAAGAGAGTAGCGTCTTATGCATCCACCCGAATCAAATGGAGTGGCGCTAGCCCTACCGCGAAAGGCTTCGGTCAGTGTGTTTGAGAAAAGGAAGCCGAATTCGTTGTCGGGAAACGCAGCACTTCCGAGGTAAAAGCAGATTTCATTAGTTCCGCCGAGTACCACATCCGCGCGTCGTGGCTTTTTCCCCAGCACCTCACTGGAAAGCAGCGCCCCTGCTTTGATCGCTCCAAGAAAACCCACTTCCGAAGTGGTGTGACTCATCGGCATAACCTTCGCAGCCTGCCGGGATTCCAATCCGTGGGTTTCAATAGAATCGCAACACCTTCTTGAACGGATGCTATCTCTCAACCTTTCGAGATTGGATTTGAGTTCGTCGGGGCTGAGAAGCATAATTCAAGTGGTTTTATTCAATCGTCTAGAAATCACAATGGCTAGAAATTTGTTTGTTGGGGGTCAGGAGTATCAGATTTAAACATCGTGGGGGGAATACCGGGTGGTGGATTGGAACACTTTCCTCTAAATTTCGAAAGTGTCCTGCCAAGCGCGTCTTGTCGTAAGCATTGCTCTGTTTTTGTGGGGACTTGTGGTGGGGTAAAAGCTGAATCCACTGCGGCGGACTGAAAACTGATCCGCCTAGGGCAAGGCTACGGGCGGACGGGAACGCTGAAATAAAGAGGAGTAAAGACGGGGGCGTGACACCGCAAACTCCTCATCGGGCAGGACGATCAACCCTTTGCGTCCGTCTTTTTCGATGATTTGCGGGTGGAGGCTCATGGGGGATTCAGCGGGAGGTGGCGGAGTTCTGGAAGGATTTCGTGAAGTTTGCTGGGAATGTCGGTGGATGATGCAGTATCACCAAGCGCTTATTTCCCATCTCCAAAACCCGGACGGGGTAAAGCCTGAGGTTAGAGAATGTTATTTTCCCATAAATGAAGTGACCCCGCTCTTGTGAAGAATGGCTCCTCGCCACTCTGTTTACCCGCACTTAAACTCGTGGGCGAGACGCCCACGCTCCTTGAACTCAAACCTGAAATGCAGGCAGGTGGAGGGTTTTAAACCTCAACGGGAGCGGCCAGAAAATGCATCGCACCACGATTCTGCTTCCCAAGGACTTGCGCCAGCGCGCGGATCGTAAGGCCAAGGCTCTCGGCATATCGCTCAGCGAGTTGATCCGGCGTCGCCTCGCTGCGGATGGGGATGCCGGTAAATCGGATCGCCCGCGCGTTTGTAATTGCCAACCATGGACCGGCCAAGGACTAGGATGGCCGCGGCCGAGGGGCGAACTCGTGTGAGTGGTGCAGGTGACGCGGGCTGGGATTAATTTTGAGGTAGGATGGGGAAGAGAAGAAGCAGGCGGGAATCTTGCACGCATGGTCAATGAGTGGTGAAGGAGATGCGGCGTGGCCTGCAGCACTTTCGCGTTTCATTGGCACAGCCGCGAGGCGCGTCAGCATTATTGCGGCAGCCACAACGTGACGGCCACTTATTAACATCTAATTTTTAAAGGCGGAGGGCGGTTTTGAGGAAGGGGGCGGTGCGGGAGATTTTTGATTTTGCGATCTTCTCGGGTGGGCCTTCGGCGATGATTCGGCCGCCGGCCTCGCCGGCTTCGGGGCCGATGTCGAGGATCCAATCGGCTTCGGCGGCGACGGCCATGTGGTGCTCGATGACGATGACGGTGTGGCCTTCATCGACGAGGCGGTGGAGGACATCAATGAGGCGCTGGACGTCTTCGAGGTGGAGGCCGACGGTGGGTTCTTCAATGAGATAGAGGTTGCGGGTTTGGAAATGGGCGTTGTTCAAGGTTGCCCTGGTGCCGCGGCCTTTGGTGAGCTCTGAGACGAGCTTGATGCGCTGGGCCTCACCACCGGATAATGTGGGGCTGGCTTGGCCGAGCTGGAGGTAGCCGAGGCCGGTGTCTGCCATGAGCTTGAGCGGGTGGGAGATGCGCGGCTGGGACTCGAAGAAGGCGGAGGCTTCATCGATGGTCATGGCAAGCACTTGGCCGATGTTTTTCTGGCGGAATGTCACTTCCAAGGTGGCGGGGTTGTAGCGTTGGCCGTTGCAGGACTCGCAGTGGACCCAGGTGCTGGGGAGGAAATCCATTTCGATTTTCACTCGTCCGTTGCCTTTGCATTCGGGGCAGCGCCCGCCTTCGGTATTGAAGGAAAATCGGGAAGCATCGAAGCCACGCATGCGGGCCTCGGGAAGCTGGGCAAAGAGGGCGCGGATGTGATCGAAGACTTTTACGTAAGTGGCCGGGCAGGAGCGCGAGGTCTTGCCGATGGGGCTCTGATCGACCTCGAAGCAGGCTTTGATGGCTTTCTCACCGGTGGTTTTTCCAAAGGGGAGATTGGATTTTTTCACCCGCGTGGTCTTGGCCTCGTTTTTAAACAAGGCGGCCACGCAGGAATGCATGAGCGAGGATTTGCCCGAGCCGGAGATGCCGGTGAGAACGGTGAGGCGGCCCAAGGGAAATGAGGCGGTGATGTTTTTGAGGTTGTTCGCCACGCAATCTGCCAGGGTGATGCAGGGGTGGTCCTTTTTCACCTCGCGGCGCGAGCCACGGATGGGGTGATGGATGACGGCGGAGAGGGCGCGGTAGGTGGGAGAGTTTGCTAGATCGAAGTTTCCAGTTTTCAGGGAAGATGCTTTGCGCTTATTCTTGTTCTTTTTCTCTTCACTGAAAACTGAACACTTAACACTGGCAACTTCCGGCGGCTTGCCTTGATAGACGATTTCGCCGCCGAGGCGGCCGGCACCGGGGCCGAGGTCGATGAGGTGATCGGCGGCGGCGATGGTGTCTTCATCATGCTCGACGATGATGAGGGAGTTCCCTTGATCGCGGAGGGCGATGAGGGTTTTGAGGAGGGCGGCGTTGTCGCGGGGGTGGAGGCCGATGGTGGGTTCATCAAGGAC
>JBBRIB010000420.1:0-2939 GCA_038221745.1 Verrucomicrobiales bacterium | reverse complement strand
CCGGATTGTGATTTGGAATGGTTGGAATCACTCGATAATGCCGCCGTCGAAAAAATCACCGAGACGGAGGAAACCAATATATTGGAAACCCGCTTCTTCCGCTTTCATTGCGGCTGCGATTTGGAAAAAATCCTGCCCATTCTCGGTGGCTGGAAAGAGAAACCGGAAGAGCTGTTCGAAGGTGCGGAGTTCATCAACATCCAATGCCCGCACTGCGCCGCCAAGTATCGCGTCACGCCGGACATGCTGTGAAAAACCTCAAGCGTGGCGGGTGGTGAAGAAAATTTCCATCCGGTGATGGAGGTCGTCGTAGAAACGTTTCTTCATGGCTTCGTGGGCAGCACGTTTGTCGCCTTCCGCCATGCCGATGGATTGTTCTTCGAGTTTCATTTTTTCGGTAAACGCCTTTTCCATTTCGGTTAGCGATTCGAGAAACTCACGCGCGGCGCGGGTATGCTCCACCCCATCGACGAGGGCATCCTCCAGGCGTTGGTTGCGGGTGACGGCGATGAGATTGCCCTTGGCCAGTTGATCCATGTAGCGGACGCGGCTGTGCTTGAAGGCGCGGTGCTCGGTATCGAAGGTGATTTCGTCGCGGTCCACCAGGGTATCGTAGGGGCCGGGCTTGGTGAAAAACTTGACGATGAGCGGGATGGTATCCACCAGCATGAACAGAAGCGTGAGAACCAAATAGGTGTAGAGGGCGAATTGACCACCCTCGCTGCCCGCCTTGAAGAGGCCGTGCAACGCGAGTGTCTGGGTGAGAATATCGCGCCGTGGCTCGGCACGCATGGCGGCGATGCGGTCGGCCTCCTCGGTCGCCACACCAGCAAGCTCGCCCTGCACGCGGGTGAATTCGGCAAGGCGGGTATCGATCTGCTGCTTGATGGTGGCGCGCAGGGCATTTTGCTGGGTTACAAATTGCCCGGCTTGGTCATTTTCCACCCTCTGCCTGAGGCCCGCCACCCGCTCGGATTCGGATTTATTCGCGAGTGCGATTTCTGCGAGCTTCTTTTCAAACAGAGCGATTGCCGCTGCCTCCGCTTGGCGAGTCTGAGTCTGAAGAGTGGATTTTTCCGCCGTGAGATGCTCTAACAACGCACCGAGCCGCTTCGATTCCTCGCGCCGGGGTTCGAGCTGGTCCGCCCGGATCGAGCGCGCGCGCGGGCCTTCGCCACGCATGCCGGAGCGTTGGCCATTGAGCTCTCGTTCGAACTCCGCCTGCCAAAAGCCCAGCTCGGATTGCAGTTTCACATACTGCGGGGAGAACTCAGTGGACTGGGTTTCCACAAGGGCGAGGCGCTCTGAGAAAGGTGCGGTGCCCGCGCTGATGGCAGCCTTGAGTTCCGTTTGTTGCTCTGCGGTCAGACCGGGGATGGCCGTTTTCGAATCCTCCGTTTCCTGCAAGATGAATTTGGCTTGGAACGAATCATTCCAGCGTTGGCGTTGCTCGCTGAGCGCGGTTTCCAAGGTCACCACCTGCGCACGGATTTTCTCCTTCTCCTGTGCGAATCCCGCACGCACCACTTCGATTTCCGCTGAGCGATCCTTCTCAATCACCGAGGAAATCGTATCCCGAAACAACAGCAGCACCAAGGGATGGGCGATGGTGATTCCCATCAGGACGGCGACGACGATGCGCAGCGAAAACTGCGAGAGCTTTCTAAAAATCGACATGTAAGGCCGGTAGCCTGCGAGCAGGGCACGGTCGATTGCCAGGATGATGAAGGACCACACCGCCGCCACCGGATAAATCACCCGCGCATTGTCCGTGAGCGTGGAAAGCGCGTAGGCACAGGCGATGAAGGCAAACGCACAAGGCACCAAAACCGTCGCGCCGAACGCCACGTATTTCCGCTGCTCCCATGCCGGGCATTTTTCCAAAGTCTCGGTGCCGGCCCCGGAGAGCCAGAAAAACGCGCGTTTGATCGAATGCATAGAATTGGATATAAACTGTGCCTTACCGCCAAAAATTACAGATTATTTCAAAAATCTCTGCGACGAGGCACTTTGGATTCACCGCCACAACTCACAAATGGAAAATTTCCCGTGCGGTCCTGCAAGGTTGGTTTGCCCAAACCTTTTACAAATCCATCGCCGCGCCGTTCTTTCTCAGCCACTCTTTCCGCTCGCCGAAGTCCGGCATCACCTTGTCCAACTCGTTCCAAAAGGCATCACTGTGGTCGAGATGGTGGTAATGACAGAGTTCATGAACCACGATGTAGTCGATGATTCGTGGCGGGGCCATCATGCATTTCCAGTGGAACGCCAAGTTGCCATTCGGCGAGCATGAGGCCCACCGATGGCCGAGTTCGCGCACGTCGATTTGTTTGGGGATCACTCCAACCTTGGGTGCGAAATAATGGACACGCCGGATGATTCTCTCCAGTCCTCGGGCAATGAAGTAATCGCGAAAAGCTGCCTTGGCCGCAGGAATTTCACCCAAGTCCACCAGATCCCGCCGCAGGCAAAACCGACCACTTTTCAGAAGCAGTGGTTCGGTTTGATCAGCGACCAGCAGCAGGCGATAGGAACGGCCTAAGTAGAGAAATCCCTCACCATTTCGATATTCGCGCAAGACACGCGTCGCATTGAGGTCCCGCCATTCCGCCAGATTCTTGTAAATCCATAGGCGCTTGGCCTCGATCATATCCTCGATCCGTTCGTCAGGAGCGCTCTCGGGAGCTCTCACCAGCACTCGCCCATCGGGCTCGATCACGATGTCAGCCGTCCGTCGCGGACTGCGGATCACTTCGTAGGCAATGTCATCCTCGTGCTGCATCATCGGATCAGTTCCAGGTGTCGTTTCTCGGCGAGTTTGACAATCTCCACAGCGATTCGTTCGTGGCGTTCGACGAGTTCGGGAATCTCAGTAAGCAGCAACTCGGTATCAATCTCGCCCCGCAAACGTTTCACCTCTATCGGCTTCTTCCAGAAAT
>JBBRIB010000419.1:0-2944 GCA_038221745.1 Verrucomicrobiales bacterium | reverse complement strand
TTCTCTTGGGCGGGCTTGGGTGTCGTGCTGGTCTCGCCGGTCGTTGGGTTCGCGGAAGGATCTGTGGTCGGCTTGATCTCGTCTTTTTTGGCGAGTTCCTCCTGTTTCTTCATCTTGGCGCGCTCGTCCTTGATCTTCTGTTGCTCCGGGCTGGTCACAGTCTGGCCCGGGGCGATTTTTTTATCCGGCCTTTGTGGGTTCTCGTTGTAAGGGTAACAAGAGGCTAGAAAAACACAGCCAAGTGCGATAGATCCTGTAATAAGACGTGGGGTCATAATGGTAATGGAGAAATAAAATTATTGCGGTAAAGGAGCAGCTCATACCTGAGAAATACGGTTGCTCGGGGCATGATGGAGTTCTGAAGCGTCTCGTCAAGCAAGGTCATGCATTCGTGCGAGAGAATTTGGAAAATTTTTTGTGAGCAGTTCCAGAGGCGGCAATTGTGTTGGGCACGGAATTGGGGTGGGGTGTCGGCTTTACCATGCCAGATGCCACGATTCACACGGTTGGAACAATTCTTAAAAAGCTCGGCCCTATTCTCTACCGGGCCTCTTTGCCGAATGGGAAATCC
The DNA here is from genome assembly GCA_038221745.1 of Verrucomicrobiales bacterium. Lineage (GTDB taxonomy): Bacteria > Verrucomicrobiota > Verrucomicrobiia > Verrucomicrobiales > Akkermansiaceae > Luteolibacter. The sequence goes on along the minus strand of JBBRIB010000419.1, from coordinate 2,373 downwards.
ATCATGGCGCACCTTTCAAAGCCTCTAACCGAGGCAGCGGCGGAGTTTTCCGAAGGCGCCAGGGTGAGACTGGAGCTCACGCCCTATGACTTCGACCAAGCCCGGATTCTAGAGCTATTTTCCAATGCAGAATCGGCTGAAAATCACACCTAGCAGATCTTCGCTATCCACCTTGCCCGGAATTTCCCCGAGTGCATCAAGGGCTTCACGCAGATCAATCGCCGCCAGCTCGGCATCCGAGTTCTGATCATCTAACAATTCGAGGGCCGCCAGGAGTCCCGTTCGCGCCAGTTGCAAGCTGGCCTGATGGCGGGCATTGATGGCCACGGCGTGCTCGCCCCAGTCCGCCTCACTGAAATGCAGCGTCTCCCGGATGCGCTCCGCGAGAGGGGCAAATCCCTCCCCCGTCGCGCAGGAAATACGAACGGCTTGCACGCCAGACCATGATGGATGTTCACCAAGATCGGATTTATTGAGCACCAACAAATGCTGGGCCGCAGTGGCGGGCAGTATCCCTTCCTCAGGGCGGGCCTGGTAAGCATCCGCCACTTCCAGCAATAGATCTGCGGCCTCGATTTCCCGAACCGTCCGCTGGATACCCTCCGCCTCGATCCGGTCCGATGCCTCGCGCACTCCGGCTGTATCCACGAGCCGTAGCGGAATGCCATTGAGATTGATGATCTCCTCCAGCGTGTCGCGGGTGGTGCCAGCGATATCACTCACGATCGCCCGTTCAAAACCTAACAGACTATTCAACAGGCTGGATTTCCCCACATTCGGCTCGCCAAAAATCACGGTCCTCACACCCTCTCGCAAAATGCGCCCCTGGTCGGCGGTGGAGAGCAGTGAATCGACGGTTTTCAGCACATTGTGGATTCGCTCGCGAAGCACCGATCCCGTCTGTGGATCAATTCCTTCCTCGGGAAAATCAATCCATGCTTCAAGATGAGCGAGAGTCTCCAACAAATAGTCGCGGGCCTCGGTGGTGCGGCGACCCAGAGTGCCCTCCAGTTGGCTCCTCGCCGCTCGCAGAGAGAGCCGGGTCTGCGCGGAAATCACATCCATGATGCCCTCGGCCTGTGTGAGATCGAGCTTGCCATTGAGAAATGCCCGCTGGCTGAACTCTCCCGGCGCCGCTGGAACAGCTCCGCAGGCAAGCAGGCTTCCCAACACCTCGCGGGTCACCAATATCCCGCCATGCCCGGTGAATTCCACCGTGTCCTCACCGGTGAAGCTGTTAGGACCATGAAAAACGGTGAGCAATCCATCATCGATCGCGTCTCCCTGAGCGTTGTACAACTTGCAGTGATGGACCGTGCGCGGCAGCAACCCGGAGGCCCGCCCCCGCGTCGCGCGATCCGCGATCACAATCGCTTCCGGTCCCGAAACCCTAACCACTGAGACGGCCCCCATGCCCATCGGACTGGCGATCGCAGCGATCGTCGTGTGCTGCGGATGAGTGGATGCGGCCATGGTCAGGATTCAACGGACGGCTGCTGGGGCGGCGGAATCCTGGCCACCCAGACCAAGAAACTCCCAGCAAATGAAACGGCTGATTTCAAGTTTTGCGGCGCTCTCATCACCCGCCCATTTGAGTTCAACAGTGGCGTTGCGGGTGATCGGTTTGTTCTCCTTGGTGCCGCGCCAGTTGATGATGGACAGGGCACGGCTGATCTCGGAATTGATCGGCACGTTCACCCGGGCGGTATCGCTTGTGTTCGCGGGATCGGCGAGGCGATAGGTCCGCGTCCCAGAAACCGAGTGCCCTTTCTCAGGCACATCCTCCACCACGAAAATCCGGAAAACCCCACTGTGTCCCACCTCGGGGAGTTCCACGAAATTCTGGAAGGTACGGTATTTTGTTTGGGCGAAAACCTCCCAATCCAGCTTGAGTCCCTCCGGGGTGCGCTTGAAAAACGCGTGCACCCGCAGTGGCTCCATCGCAAAGTTTCCCACCCGTGCCACGGTGCTGAGCAGCAGATCAGCCTCATCCACCCCATACTGCACCTCCATGCTTGCCAAGGGCCGGAAGAACTCCTTCATCTCAAATTGTGGAGGCTGGTCATAGACGAGCATGAACATTCCTCGTTTGCGATCCTCTTCGTTGAGTTCATAAATCGAAAAGGCATCTGCCGGGGTATCCGAATCAACAATCAGCCCTCCGCCATAGAAATCCTCCACCCGCGTTGCGAGGGCTTTGGAATTGAGAATGAAGGGAAGCTTCGCCTTGCTGGTGGTGGCCGCCATGTAGTTCTTCAAAAGCTCATAAGCATCTTTTTGCCAACCGATCCGAATATAGTTTGCCTCACTGATCTTCGGATCAGGACCGGGAACCTGCACAGGAGCAGGCTTCTTGAGTGTGTTCATCAGCTC
>JBBRIB010000418.1:0-2944 GCA_038221745.1 Verrucomicrobiales bacterium | reverse complement strand
TCAAAACCATGCGCGTGGCCGGGTGATCGATCCAGTTTTCCTCGATGAAAGGCACCAGCAGCGGCGTCGCCACACCGTGAATGATCAGCCCGGTCCGCCGGAGAGCCAGCGCGTGTTGGTAAGCGTGCGAACCGATCGTGCCACGCGTGGCGATGATCCCGATGCGCTGGGCGTTCGGATTGGCGAGGGCTGCCTCCACCCCCGGCTCGATCACGCCGAGGATGGGAATTCGGTATTTTTCATGCAAGCTTGGCAAGGCGTGGGCCGTGGCCGTATTACAAGCAACGACAATGGCTTTCACGCCTTTCGAAATGAGAAATCGCACATCCTCATCCGCGAAATGACGGATGGTTTCCGGACTTTTCGAGCCGTAGGGCAGTCGTGCGGTATCCCCCAGATAAAGGATATTTTCCGCTGGCAAAAGTTCCTGCACGGCCCGCACGACGGTCAGACCGCCGACACCCGAGTCAAAAATTCCAAGAGGCGCTGAATTCACTGCCGCGATTGTGCCTAGGCTCCCGCCCGCGCCAAGCCCAAAGCCAAGGATCAGGGCGACTGTGGCGGATTAAACCCCGCGCGCTGGACTACCCGGGCAACTCCACCGAGCCCGAAGGCCGCTTCGGGCTGCGTTCGCGGATCAACCCAAGTGTCATCACTAGCAGCTGGCTGATCATGAAGGCGCTGAGCCAGAAGAAGGCGGCGTCGGTGAAGCCGTAGGAATGGAGGCCGATGCCGAGCATGTTGGTGCCGAACCAGGACCAACTGGTGACGATGTTCCCGAAGACGGCCATGACCATCATGCCGCGCTCGCGGATCATGCCGCCCCAGCGGGCGTGGAGGATCATCGCGTTCCAGATGACGATGAGCAGTGCGCCGTTTTCCTTGGGGTCCCAGCCCCAGAAGCGGCCCCAGGATTGGTCGGCCCAGATGCCGCCGAGCACGGTGCCGACGAAGCTGGCAAGCGTGGCGAAACAAATCACGCCGTAAACCATGCCGCGGAGCGAGGTGGCGGTGGCGGGAGGGATATGCCCAAAGGCCCGGCGGATTAGATAGACGGTGGCAATCGTGCCGGCGAGGAAGGTGGCCGAGTAGCCGAGCGTGATGACGACGACGTGGGTGGCGAGCCAGAAATTGGTATCAAGCACGGCACGCATCATTTCCAACGTGTCACCTGATAGAGAGAGATGATGGGCGATGAGCAGGGTGGCGAAGCCGACGACGGCGGCCACGGCGGTGCCGATGGCATTGCGGTGGAAAAGCTCGATAGCGGTGCTGAGAATGATCGCGCCCCAGCCGATGAAGATGGCGGAGGAATAGAGATTGGTAACGGGCGGGCGGCCTTCCAATACCATGCGGGTAATCAGGCCGAGGGTGTGGAGGGTAAGCCCGATGAGCAGGACGCGGAAAGCGGCTTGCCGAAGGGTGGTGCCCTGCCAGAGCCATGAAACAATAGCGCACAGAAACGCGACCACGTAGAGGACCATGCAGAGGTAGAAGGGAGCGATGGCATTGAAGAGGGTTTCCGCGGAGGATTTTTTCAAATAGTCAGCGCGGTTTTTCAAAAGCCAGGCGCGGTAGTCTTTTATAGCGGAGTTGAAAGCGGTGGTGTCCTTGGCGCGGTAGGCATCTCCCATGCGGGCGAATGCGAGGGTGGCGGGATGGAGCGCGCCCTTGACCACGGAGTCTGTTAGGGAGTCCGGCAGCTTTCTCCAGCCGTCCGCGCCCTCGCCGGAAGGGGCCGCGTAAACTTCCGTCATTGATGCCCATTCGAGAACAATCTTCACGCGCGACGAGGCATTATCCATGGTGGATTGGGTGAATGCCTCACCGCGGGTTTGTTTGTCTGACTCGGCAAGGGCGGCGCCTATCTCGGTGAGAAAAACCGTGAACTCGGATTCGAGCAGAGCCTGCCCAGGCAGCGCGAGTGCGTGCTTGAGCTGGTTGTAAAGAGTGAGGTTCCGGGTGAGCAGCATCAGTGCTTTCTCATACGGAGACCATGTCTTCGAAGCGGTGGTGCCGATGCGTTTCGCCTCCGGCTGGAGGGCTGGGAAGGAGGGCAGGAGCTGGGCGTAGGAATAGGATTTTTCCTCACCACGGGTGAGTTTTGTGAGGCCGAGCAAGTCGTCGTGATGGATGAGGAAAATCTTCCGGGTATCGGCCAGTGCGGGATTGAAATTCAGTTCCGCGAGCCATGCCGCCGGGGTGGCGGGCGCGTCATCGCCAGGGATGCTTTGTTTGCCGTGGATGGAAAGCAGCGCATTGCGGGCGAGGGAATCGAGCGGTTGGACGCGACCGTTAGAAACCACAGGGAGCGTCCCGAAGTTCTTGAAATCAAGACCCACTGACGGCCGAGTGGCTTTGAACACGGCGCTGGCGATGAAGAGAAGGCAGAGCGCGGGAATGAGCCACGCAGTAGTTTTCCTGAGGGTGCTCATGGTGCGGAAGTGATTTTATTGCGCCGGGAGATGGCTTTGATCAGATGCTGGGAAAAAACCCAAAGCAGGCCGAAGCCGACCATGGCGCAGGAAATGTAAGGGAGGGTCCAAACAGGATTGCGGACGACTTGGAAAATGCTGGTCTTGTCGTTGTCTTCGAAGCCGGCCTGATAGAACGTGAGGCCGCCGTAGCGCAGCGGGTGGTTCATGTAGATGAGATCCTCGCGGTTCTCGCCGGTGTCGGGATTGAGAATTTTAATTTTACTGGAGAAATTTTTCGGGACGTTGGTGCCGAGGTAGCGGTCGTGGCTGAAGTCGAGGAGCTTGATCGAAAATGGATGATAGAGGCGGCGCTGACGGATGGACATTTTCCAAGATCTGCCGGCGGCTTCAAAGGATTGCTCACCCTTGAACGCATTCGAGAGCAGCCAGCGGCCTTGGGATTTCCCCCCATCCGGGATGACCTCTACGAAGGCGGCGCTGAGATCGCGGCGGTCGTCCACGGTCTC
>JBBRIB010000417.1:0-2968 GCA_038221745.1 Verrucomicrobiales bacterium | reverse complement strand
CGACATCCTGTCGGTCGGAACTGCAAGCGCCGCCGGACAGGATGTCCGCAGCAAACAGCATTCCGAATGATTGCGCTTTCTATTGATTTTTCAAACCATCTCCAAACCAACTGTGCCAGCCCTCACTGACCAGATGCGCCGCATAAAAACTCACGGACTCAAAAAAATCATCATCCCCGTTTTACCAAACTTTGATGCGGCCGCACCAAAGTTTGGTACACGTAACCACTGGATTACTGATCAGCGGAATAGATCGGCCCCATCTCGCTCCAGCCGTCGAGGGGGAAAGGGAGTTTCGCATTGGGGCCGAGCAGGCCGGTGGTTTCCACGAGGGATTCGAGGCGTTGAAAAAGAAAGGCTTCGCTGGCGCTGCGTGCCCATTACAGTTTCCATCAAACGATGAACGGGGGTCTCCAGCGCGTTTCAATCAAAGACTTTGGCATGCAAAAACCGGCACAATAACGCCCACTGCGTGGAATTTGGGAATATCGTCCTCGTCGGATGCCGAGTGGGCGTTTAGTTTTGTGCTGCCTGATGCTCTCACTCCTTCAAAACGCCAAGGCGAAACGTGCCAAGCTGCTCGATTCGCAAACCGATGCCGTGCGCCTCATTGATGGCAGCGGCGATGGGCTACCGGGATTGGTTTTGGAAAATTTCGCGGGGCGTTGGTTGATTTCCACACCGGACGATCACCTCGCGCCCGCCGTGCGCGAGTGGGTGCGTGACATGGGAGTTTCCTGTTATTGGAAAAGGCTGGATCAACATCAGAAGGAATCACCCCGCCATCTGGCAGGCGGGGAATGTCTGGAGCCGTTTTTGATTCGGGAGAATGATGTTCTATCGGAAATCTCTTTTCATTCCGGCTACTCGCAGGGGATTTTTCTCGATCAGCGCGACAACCGCTTGGAAGTCCGCAAACGAATGGCCCCCGGCAAACGCTTGCTTAACACCTTCGCCTACACCGGGGCCTTCTCGGTGGCGGCGGCGATGGCGGGCGCGGAAACCACCACTCTGGACCTTTCACAGCCGTATCTTGACTGGGCGAAACGGAATTTTCACCACAATCAGCTAGATCCGGCGGCGCATCATTTCTGCAAGGGGGATACGTTTCATTGGCTGCGGCGCTTTGCCAAACAAGGCCGTAAATTCGATGGCATTGTGTTGGACCCACCGACGTTTTCGAGGGATGAAAAGGGCCAGGTGTTCCGGGTGGAGGAGGACTTTGGAGAACTGGCGGCGTTGGCCGCCGAGCTACTAACAGACGATGGCTGGCTGCTGTGTTCCACCAATTGCCGGAACCTGGCTCTCAATGATTTCCAGCGCCAGCTTCGCAGCGCAATCCGCAGCCCAATGAACTCACACCATGCGCCGATGCCAGTGGATTTCAGCGGGGAAGCGTATTTGAAATCCGTTTGGCTGGGGTGAGGCGCCTTCAATTGTCACAAACTTGTCACTGACAAAGTCTTGCGCATGGGGTTCGATTCCCCGCCATGACATTTTTAACTCAATCCGATGCGGAGTTTGCCCGCTCCCAGCTCGACAACGGCTGCACCGCCATGGCGCAACTGCTTGATGGCCTGTTAGACTCGAAAGGGCGTGTGGCAGAGGAGGTACACGCCATCCGCAAGCTGGGTAAATCGCTGCGCGGTGGATTTTCGTTGTTTCAATTGAAGGATGCTGCTTGTGAGATTCAGGTGATCGGGCGCCTTCTTTCTGGCCCACGAGATGCGGTTTCGCGCCTGAAAACATGGCGAAAGCTCGATTGGGAAAATGAGCAATCCGTGAGCAAGGCGATCTTCGGATTGCTTGATCAACATACCCACTCGGCGGCGCGGCGGCCACCCCGGGAGACCATCGAGTGGTGCCAAGAACGGGTCGGGGAAGCTCGCAAGGCTTTGATGGAATTGCCCGTGGAGAGCTTGGAAAAAGTCACCCAAACGGGCGCCAAGCGCCTGCGGAAAAAAGTGCTCAGTCGTTTTTCATCGCTCGATTCCCGCAATGAGGAGGATTTTCACGATGCCCGCAAGGCGCTCAAGGCCTTCATGGGAGCGGCTGGATTCCTCCCCGAGAGGGCGGAACACTTGGACCCGAAATTGGCAGAAATCGCCGATCTTCTTGGCGACGAGAATGATTTGGCGACTCTGTCGGATTGGCTCGCCGAGCATGGTTTCACCGCGAAATTTGCGCCCGGACTCTGGAAACTCATTCTCAAAAACCGCCGCGCGATGAGGAAACAAATCATCGCAGATACGGACGGCCTGTTTTGCAGAGCCTCGGGATGACGTGAAATTCTCACGTATCAGAGTTGCGCGAATGGAATTTTCAGCTATGGGGGTGTAGCGATTTCATCGGGACATCCACGTTCCCCCATCACTCACCTATTCCATACAAAATGTCCGCTCGCCTTGATTTCCTCAGTCGTCACCTAGGTCCTGTTGGTTCTGATCGGGAGGAAATGCTCCGCGATACAGGCTACGAATCGCTCGCCGCACTCATCGACGATGCGGTGCCTGCCGGAATCCGAATGGAAGGGGCCATGAGCCTGCCGGAAGCCCGCTCGGAACACGATGCCTTGGCTTGGCTGAAATCCATCATGGGGAAAAATCGCGTTCTCAAATCCTTCATCGGCCAAGGATACTACGGCACCCACACCCCGGGCGTGATCCAGCGGAATATTTTGGAGAATCCAGGCTGGTACACCGCCTACACACCCTACCAGGCGGAGATTGCCCAAGGCAGGCTGGAAGCATTGCTGAATTTCCAAACGTTGATCACCGATCTCACGGGCTTGGATGTTTCCAACGCGTCTTTGTTGGACGAAGGCACCGCCGCTGCCGAAGCGATGAGCCTCGCCCTCGCGGGCAAGCCGAAGGGCAAGGCGATTTTCATTTCAGACCGCTGCCACCCGCAAACCATCGCCGTGGTTGCGACCCGCGCCGAGCCTCTCGGCATCGAAGTGATCACCGGG
>JBBRIB010000416.1:0-2978 GCA_038221745.1 Verrucomicrobiales bacterium | reverse complement strand
CATCCCTAACAAATGCACATCCCCCATCCCCATCGCCTCACGTGGAATCACCGTGGAAGTCGCCGTTCCCGCGAGTGACTTCAAATTCGCCAAATGATGCACCGTGCCATCCGGTAACTGAATTTCCTTCTCTCGAATGATCAAGGAACCACCACCCACACTCGCTCCATCCACTAAAATATCGGCAGCTTCTACCAACAGACGATCCGATTTTCTCGAAAAAATATCCCACCATGGAATGGATTCTTCATCAATGATGAAAAGCATGGGATCTTCATCGGTTTCCGGCTCCTTCAGATGCCATGCGACGGGCTTTTCAAACTTCAAAGCCTTCCTGCCGAAAGCAAGTTTCCCCAGCTCCACCACCAGCCATAACCCCACAAATCCAACCACCCAGCCGATAATGCCTTGTTTCACGCCTGACCACCAATTGCCTGCTTCACCAGCCAGCACCGGCAGTTGAGGCCATGCCGCACAAGCCCCTAGGCCGATGATCGATCCCGCCCATGTCAATGAGATCGGAATGATCAAATGCTCCGCATCAATGAAAGTGATCGCAACCAACAGCGCCAGAAGCACCCATAGAAAAACCACCACCTCCACCGCCGGCGGCACGTAAAGCCACCATGCGGCGGTAAACAGCACCGCTGTCAGAAGCTCCACGCCGAAGTATCTGAACGCAATCGGCGCCCCGCATTCCCGGCATTTTCCGCGTAACCACAGCCAACTGATCATCGGGAAATTCAACCACATCGGAATGTTCTTTTTGCAAATCGGGCAGAACGAACGTTTCGGATCATTCACGGAAAGACCCAGCGGAACGCGGTAGATCACCACATTGAGAAACGAGCCGATGCAGCCGCCAATGAGAAAGGCCGGAATCAGCCAGAGCCAATGATCGAAGGGTGGGTAAAAAGGCAAACGGAACAAGATGCACGGATCAAAGCCGTTTCCAGCCATCTGCCAAGGAAAATGACAGATGACCCTCCGAGCAGAAATCACCACCGGACTTGCCAAGGTCACGCGGCCCTTGAAGAATCCCGCGTGCTTCAGACGCTCCGCACCCACTTTGGTTTCGATTCGTTTCGAGAAGGCCAGGAACCCGTGATCCAAGCGCTGCTGGATGGCCGCTCCGCCCTCGCGGTCTTCCCCACCGGTGGCGGTAAATCGCTTTGTTATCAAATCCCCGCGCTCTTGTTCGATGGTCTCACGTTGGTGATCTCTCCACTCATCGCCCTTATGAAGGACCAGGTGGATGCCCTCAATGCCAAGGGCATCGCCGCCGCCCGCCTCGATTCCACACTCGATGCCGAGCAGGTCCGTGACGTCTATCAGCGGCTTGACGCGGGCACTCTCAAGCTGCTTTACATCGCCCCCGAGCGCTTCGCCAATGAGACCTTCCGCCAACGGATGAAACGCCTGCCCATCCAGCTCGCCGCCATCGATGAAGCACACTGCATCTCCGAGTGGGGCCACAATTTCCGCCCGGATTACCTCAAGCTCGCCAAACTTTGCCGCACTCTGAAAGTCCCCCGCGTCCTCTGCCTCACCGCCACCGCCACCCCCAAGGTTGCTCGCGATATCCGCAAGGCCTTCCGCATCGCTCTGGTAGATCATATCCAGCTCAGCTTTCATCGGCCCAATCTCGATCTTCGCGTCACACCCTGCACCGCCAGCGAACGGAAGCCTCTTCTGCTGGAGAAACTTCAATCCATTGCTGGCCCTGCCGTCGTCTATGTCACCCGCCAGGAAACCGCCGAAGAAGTCGCCACCTACCTCGCTGCGCAGGGCCTCTCCGCCCGCGCCTATCATGCCGGCCTCCCGGCGGAATTCCGCGCGGCTGCCCAGAGCGCCTTCATGCGGGGCGAGACGCGCATCATCGTCGCCACCATCGCCTTCGGCATGGGCATCGATAAATCGAACATCCGCGCCGTCTATCACTACAATTTGCCAAAAAGCCTGGAAAACCACACCCAGGAAATCGGCCGTGCGGGCCGCGATGGACAGCCCGCGATCTGTGAAATGCTCGCCTGTGGTGACGACCTCACAGTGCTCGAAAACTTCATCCATTCCGATACCCCCTCACCCCGTGCCCTCGGCAATCTGATCGACCGCGTGCTCCGGCTCGGCGATCACTTCGATGTTTCACCCTACGATCTTTCCACGATCTGTGACATCCGCCCCAGCGTCATTGCCACCGTGATGACTTATCTGGAAATCGATGGCATCCTCGAAGCCACCGGCAGCCACTACGCCACCTACCGCGCCAAGCTCTTGCGCCCCAAGGAGAAAATTCTAACAGGCCGCTCCCCTGCTGAGCGCAAACTCATCCAAAGACTGTTAGAGGCAGGTGAAATGAAACGCTGGTGGTGGTATTTCTATCCCGCCCCGCTTGCCCTGGATTTCAAAACCACTCGTGAGAAAATCGTCGCCCTCCTCACCGACTTGGAAGCCGCTGGCGATATCACCCTCACCGTTTCAGGAGTCCGCCACCGCTACCGCCTGAAAAAGGATCCCGGCGATCTCAAACAACTGACCGCCGCCTTAACCGAAAAGTTCCACCATCGCGAACAAGCCGATCTTGCCCGCCTCGCCCAAGTCCTCGGCATTTCTGCCCAACGCGGCTGCCTCACCGCTTATCTCACCAAGCACTTTGGCCAGAAGTTGGAAAACCCCTGCGGCCACTGCGATCGCTGCCGCGGCCTGCCCGCCAAAACCATCAAACGCCCCAGGTTCCGCCGCGCCACCGACGAGGAACTCAACCTCGTCAATGGCCTCGTCGCTCAAAAACACGCCGCGCTCGCCACCCCCCGCCAGCTCGCCCGATTCCTCTGTGGCATGGCCAGCCCCGCCGCCACCCGCGCCCGCCTCACCCGCCAAAACGCCTTTGCCCTTCTCTCGAATCTCCCCTTCGCCGAAGTCCTGATCATCGCCGAAGCCGCCACGGGAAACAGGAATTGAGGGGGGCGAGGCACCTC
>JBBRIB010000415.1:0-2979 GCA_038221745.1 Verrucomicrobiales bacterium | reverse complement strand
GTGGAGGAGGTTAACGGCGAGATAGCGGGACGGCGGAGTGTTCTCATGATAGCCGCCGGGAATGAAGCGTGAACCTTGCACGTGATCCCAGCCATCCTCAAGAGCTTCGACGAATTTCGGAATAGCGTCGAGTCCATCCTTGCCATTACCGTCGATGACGACTACGCCGTCATAGCCCTCCTTCATGCAAAAATCGAACGCCATTCGCATTTGGGCGCTGAGTTTTCCTGCGCCCGTCTTGATCAGCAGGGCTCCTCCCCCGGTCTCTTGCATGACGGCGGCATCCAGAGAGCCGTCAGTGCTGCCGCCGTCGGCTACGATCACTTCGATGTGGTCCGTGTAATTTTTCATGCGGGCCAGTTGCTTGCGGATCTTGGCTCCTTCGTTGATGACGAACACGCAGATTGCCCAGCGATGGGTGCGGGGGCGCTGCCAGTCGATCCGGTAGGCGGGGCATTTTTGCTCGTCGGTTTCGTAAACCATGGAAATGGGATGAGATGGAGGCAAGGGAGCGGACTCAGTGTTCTGTCGGGACATTATCCGGGGAGACAAACAAGCCGGATTCGTCAGTACCGATGAGGGCGTCGAGAATCCGCGGGTCGGAGGGTAACGGCTTCATCGTCATGGAAACGATATTGAAGGATGCCCCCGGTGTCGGCATGAATATGCGCGGGGACAGCACCGCGCGGTCGCCGTCATCAAGGACCATCGGAAAAACCCAGAGTGTTTTGTGGGGTGGCAAGGAACAGGCGAGTCCGTCCACCGCAGTTCCCGAATTCGTGACCACCGCCCGGTCGAGGAAATAGCGCGGAAGCTTGCCGAAGAAAGGTGCGGAGGCGATGGGGTTTTCCGTCCCGTATTCGACGCTCACTTCGTAAAGGCTTCGCCTGCCCGAGTGGCTGGGACTGGTCCATCGCGCACCAGATGAATCGCGTTGGAATCCAACCACCATCCCGGTATTGAGCGGGGTCTCCTCTGGCAGCCTTTTCCAGAAAACATGGTAAGGTGAGGCGACGATGGGTCTGTAACTTCCGAGGAGGTGTTGATAGACATCCCAGTGCCGCAGTTGAAGCCATTCCTCATAGCTGGAATGCCGGGGATTGATGGTGTGGAAGTAGTCCGGTTTCTGCGCCACAAGGCTCGCCAGGAATTGGCCCTGTTTTCCGCCGAGAGCATGGATGATGTAATCCGGCCCACCGAAGGACCCGAGGTTGACATCATCGGGCAAGGAGCGGTATGTCCCGGAAACGGTGGTGGCGGGTTTGGCGAGTTTTTCCCAAACATCCAGATCTTTCTGCCAGTCCTTGGACAGCCTTACCCGACCATGCGACTTCGTGCTTCCTATGTCCTTCGAGCGTCGTTCCAGCGTGGCGTGGATGTGGAACGCCCGCTGGGCGAGCAAACCGCAGAATCCGGCGATGGCGGCGAGTAGAAAAGCGGGGTGCCCCAGCCAATGAACCAAAGGGGCAGGTGACCAGGCGCGGATTGCCCTACCCACCCAGATTATGGCGATGATGCCCATGTTTCGCACCGACACAAGGTGATAGTGGGAAAGTGTCGCTAGGTGGAGAAGCTGGACGGCCATCGACATGCCGGCTACGACCATGATTAGCACCGAATGCGGCGGTGGGTTGCTCCACCTTTCCCTCTTGCGGAGTAAATGCACGGCTTCAACCAGGAAAAAACCGAGCGGAAACCAGAAGCCGATGACGAATTCTTGGGTCCAAGGAATTTCGAGCCACCCTGCAAGCGGATTGGGAGGAGCACCGTAATACCAGAATTGATCTTTTGAGAGGTCGACAAGAGAGAAGGCAAGAGTCTCGAAAATCCGCCATCCCGAGAACACGCCGATCAACAGCAGATAGGTGAACGTGAAAGCGGCGACCAGAGCTGCGATGCATGCGGCGCGGTTGAGAAACCGGAATTTCGGATCTGGAATCACTGCGAGGACGGCAGCATGGACGGCGAAAGCCGCCAGGCCTTGTTCCGTCGCGATAAAAATCGAGATGCCCAAGATGCAACCCACGGAGGTATGGAAACCGATGGGTTTAGATAAAAGTGGGATTTTTCTACCTAGGAGTAGAGTGATGGGAATGGCTAGAACAGGCAACGTGGAACGGAGCCCGATCATGCTGTTCCCGCTGAGTGCTCCAGAACCCAAGCCGGTGATGTCACACACCGCATAAGTCATTGCAGCTCCGGCGGCGGAAAGCCACGATGGCAACCGCAAGGCCGAACCCACGATCAGGAAGGTCGCAAGAAAGGCCAGGGGACTCAAAAGATGTCGCGCGATTTCGCTGGCAAACAAATCTCCTCCCGCAAGATGGAACACTGGATAGTGGATCAAAAGCGTCCCGATGCCGTGGAAGAAATCGAAGTCCCGCGTCAGCATCTCGCCGGCGGCGAGCCTTTTGAGGGGATTGAAGAGCTGAAATGCACCATTCATGGGCGCACTTGAGAAGATCGCCAGCGAGGGAATGATCCGTGTCGCGCTGAGCACAACAAACACACCGCAGGCAAGGACAGTCCAGAGAACTGTAGATCGTCCCCTTGGTTTTGCGTCCGGGCTGCTGGGGTGGGGTTTCATAATCAGTATTCTGATGTTTCGGCAACTCTGCGCGAAGGAGGATCAGGAGTGCGAATCCTTCACGATGCTGGAGCGTACCGTGTCTTCAAGCAGCACCGAGCTATTGGATTCGAGCGAGATGAAATAAAGTGGGCGGCTGCGGACCTCGCAGAGGATGGTGCCAACGTATTCGCTAAGCACTGCGAGGATAAGGCAGACAAAGAAGAACATCCCGCTTAGCTGTAGCGAAAGAGTCGTCCAGCCTTCGGCAACGTCCGGTTTGATGAAATAGACGGCCACGACATAACAGACGTAAAGGAGATTGAGACATGCGCCGAGCAGGCCCGTGACGGTGACCACGCGCAGGGGATGGCGGGTGTTTGCGGCGAGCAGATCAATGGCGGTGGAAATCT
>JBBRIB010000414.1:0-2981 GCA_038221745.1 Verrucomicrobiales bacterium | reverse complement strand
GGGAAGATGAATCACTCATTGCGGATGAATCCACGGACTATGGCTATGGCGCGGCTCACGCCAAGATCTTCGGCGAAGCTCTCACGGAAGCCCTCGGGGCTGATACCAAGTGGCTGCTGCCCGCCTACGAAGATGTGTTTTACTATATGTGGCGGGAACGCCGCATGCCCAGCAATGTGGACCCGCTGAAATCCAATCTCAAAGAAAAGAACGAGCGGGAGCGCTTTGCCAGAATCTTCGATCAGGGGATCGATGAAATCGTCGGCTATGCGTTGCCGCTTGAAAGGCGGACCACCGCATCCGGCCCGCGCTGGACGAGCGGGCCGTGGTTTTTAAAAGATGATCATCTTTTCCTCCTGCCGGGCGATTCTCCGATGGGCTACCGGCTTCCGTTGGAATCGCTTCCTTGGGTGAAGGAATCCGAGTTCCCATGGCATATCCCGCAGGATCCGACACGAAGTCTGGCAGACTTACCGCCTCACTCCGGTAGCGTGCTGGCGCATCAGCGGCGCGAGGTCGAGAAGCCGATCCCAAGCAAGACGGGCGAAGCGCAAAATCTCGCGGATTTCCATGCGCAGGCCGCTGCTCTTGAGGCTGCGGAGAAACGCCCATGGGAAGCCAGGCCCGGTCCGCAGGAATCCGCCTCATGGATCACGCGCAGTGCTCTCTGCATCGAGCCACGCCAAGGACGTTTGCATATTTTCCTGCCTCCCGTGGACGAGACGGAAGATTTCCTCGATCTGGTCGCCACCATCGAGAAGACGGCTGCCTTGCTGAACTTGAAGGTGGTGTTGGAAGGAACCCCGCCTAGCTATGATTCGCGCCTGACGGTGGTGAAAGTCACTCCGGACCCTGGCGTGATCGAGGTGAATCTCCAGCCGGCTGCCTCGTGGGACGAGTTGGTGCATAATACATCGGTGCTCTATGAAGAGGCGCGTCTTTGCCGTTTGGTGACGGAGAAATTCATGGTGGATGGCCGTCATTGCGGCACCGGCGGTGGCAACCACATCATCATCGGCGGTGAGACTCCCTCGGATAGCCCGCTGCTGCGACGCCCGGATCTTTTGCGGAGTATGATTACTTTTTGGAATCATCATCCCTCGATGAGTTATCTGTTTTCCGGGCTATTCGTCGGCCCCACCTCGCAGGCACCGCGCGTGGATGAGGCGAGGAATGATTCAATCCATGAGTTGGAAGTCGCCTTCAGAACTCTGGAAGGAAACGAAGCTCCCCTGCCCTGGCAGGTGGACCGCGCGTTTCGTAATCTGCTCATTGATCCGACGGGAAACACCCACCGCGCGGAATTCTGTATCGATAAGCTTTACAGCCCGGATAGTGCGACAGGCCGCCTTGGCTTGTTGGAAATGCGTAATTTCGAAATGCCGCCTCACTATCAGATGAGCCTGGCCCAGCATCTCGTCCTGCGCGCGCTGGTCGCTCGTTTTTGGAATGAACCTTACACCAAGCCCCTGGTGCGCTGGGATAGTGAAATCCATGATCGCTGGATGCTGCCTCATTTCATCTGGCAGGATTTCACCGATGTGTTGGGCGATCTTCGCGACCATGGTTACTGGGTGGAGAATGAATGGTTCGCGCCGCACCTGGAGTTTCGCTTTCCAAGGATCGGCGAGTTCAGCCAACGTGGAATCGAAGTGGAGATGCGCCATGCCATCGAGCCATGGCATGTGCTGGGCGAGGAAGGCGGAGCAGGTGCCGCCGTGCGCTATGTGGATAGCTCGGTGGAACGCATGCAGGTGCTGGTGCGCGGCATGACGGGTGAGCGCCATTCGATTTGTTGTAACGGCGTGAGGGTGCCGCTCCATTCCACGGGAGTGCATGGCGAATTTGTGGCGGGCGTACGCTACCGTGCGTGGCAACCGGCCAATTGCCTCCATCCCAACATCCCGGTCCATGCGCCGTTGGTTTTTGATTTGTTAGACGGTTGGAATGATCGCTCGCTTGGCGGTTGCACCTATTACGTCACCCACCCCGGCGGGCTCAGTCACGAACAATTTCCGGTGAATTCCTACGAAGCGGAGTCCCGCCGATTGGCCAGATTCTTCCAGCACGGCCATTCCGGTGGGAAAATCAAAGCCCGCGAGGCACCAATCAGCGCGGATTTTCCCTTCACGCTGGACTTGCGGATGATCCCATAGAGCCTGTGTGAATCGTCTGCGGACGACCCCAAGACTCATGGCCGAAAGTTCCCGCCCCTCATCTGCTTTGCCCGCGCAGCTTCTGCCTGCGGGGGGCGCGGGCTTCGTTTGGAATGAAATGCTGGATCCGCAAGGGCTGGTGCGCCCGCATTGGCAGGATTTGAACTCGAGAATCACGCGCTGGGATGCTGACCAGCGCGGCACGCTTACCGCCACGGCCAGCCGGATGATCGCGGAACTGGGGACCACTTTCAACGTTTACAGCGATGTGGGCGGGGCGGGGCAGCCCTACGAGCTTGATCCCATCCCATTGATTATTCCTCCTTCGGAGTGGGCGCACGTTTCGGCGGGATTGGCCCAGAGGATTCGTCTTATCGATTTGGTTCTCAATGATTTGTATGGGCCGCAAAATTTGTTGAGAGAGGGCCTGGTGCCGCCGGATCTGGTCCACTCCAGCCCGCATTTCCCCCCGAACGTGCGGGGGATTCAGCCCTTGGGCGGGATTTTCCTGATGATTTCCGGCTGTGATCTGGTGCGTGCGCCGGGCGGCGCTTGGACGGTGATGCAGGACCACACCGGTGCCTCTCCGGGCGGGCTGGGACAGGTATTGGAAAATCGGAACGTGACCTCAAATTTGCTACCGGATGCCTTTGAGGCCCATCATGTGGCGCGCTTGGGAGATTTTTTTGATCTCGAACGTAGCACTCTGCAATCGCTGGCCCCTTCCCGCACCCAGATGGCAAACGTGGTTTTCCTGACCCCGGGCTTCAAGCATCCATCGTATTTCGAGCATGCCTACAAAGCCCGTTTGTTAGGCTTTCCGTT
>JBBRIB010000413.1:0-2992 GCA_038221745.1 Verrucomicrobiales bacterium | reverse complement strand
TCGCCTGAATTGCTTTTCCTCGATGAACCCACAGCCGCCCTCGACCCAGAAATGACCGTGGAAGTTCTCGAACTCGTGCGCGAACTCATCCACGGCGGCCAGGAAGTCATCCTCTGCACCCATGAAATGGGCTTTGCCCGGGCCGTTGCTGAGGTGGTGGCATTCGTCGCAGCAGGAAAAATTTTTGAGAGTGCCGCACCTGATCGCCTATTCACCTGGCCGGAGAACCCGGACGTCGGGCGGTTCTTAAGCAAGGTATTGGAGTTCCGTTAGATCACTCCGCAGCCGTCTTCAACATGCGGGCAGCGATTTCCTTCAAATCCTCCACCGGGATCGAGTAGTTTTCCGCCCGGCTCGCCCTTGCGATGTTCATCCCGATGCATTTTCCATCCAGGTCCAACAACGGCCCGCCCACCACCAGGCGGCTGCCTAACAAATCATGCTGCATCACCCTTGGGAAACCACTGCGCCTTGCAGAGTATTCGCCACTCATTTGATCGTTGCGGTTCTGCTGATCATCAAACAACTCCGCCCGCGCCGCCAAGCGCACCTCCACGGTCGCCTCGATCTTCTTGCGCCGGTAAGTGACCTTCACCGTGCTTCCCTCCTTGCGGTCTTTGAGCAACTCCGCAATCTCCTCGATCTTCCTGATCGGCTTCCCCTCGATTTTCAAAATCGTATCTCCCTTTTGCAATCCCGCATCAAACGCCCCGCTGTTTTCGCCCACCTCCTCGATTTCCAGCAGTTTCTTTTCTATCTTCAGCACCACGCCCAATACCGCGCCGCCCGATGCCGGAATCTCACGGATCTTCGCGCTCACGATGCCAGCAAGCAGGCGCCGGCTTGTTCGCGTCGTCGCGCCATTGGCCACCACCCAGGTGCCCTGCGGGACCGCACTCGTTTCCGCATAGACGACCGGGATCAACCCGCTCGCACCAATCTTCACCAAGGCCACATCCCAGATCGCATCCACCCGGATGATCTTCGCATCGGTGTAATTCGTTTGATCCACCGTCACCGAAAGCTTCGCCACTTTGGTCACCTCACTGGCTTTGGTGAGAATAAATCCATCCTCAGAAATCACCACCCCGTAGCCTGCTTCCTTGCGCCCATCGAGAATCACCGCACTCGACGTTTGCAGGACTTGGCGCTGAGCCTCGAAGGCCGCCACCACCGCAGTGCCCGAGGTCCGGAAAGCAGAATCCAAGCTTTGCTGTCCTGCCAGAGGCAAGCTGGAAAAAACGAAACAAGCAGTGATCCATCTGTTAGCGTTCACCGAGATTGAGTGTGTAGGTTTTGGTTTTCCCATCGTGCAGCAGCTCTAAAGTGATCTCGTCCTCTTTTGCCATTCCCTTGAGCATTCCCTGCATTTGCTCCCGCGTCTCCAAAGTTGTCTCATTGAGCTTGAGAATCACATCCCCCTCTTTGATTCCCGCCTCCTGCGCCGGACTTTTTTCCCCCACCTTGGTCACCCGCAAGCCTCCACCCGACCGGGGTTCAGTGGCCAGCCCTAGGAAACCGCTGCCCTTCTTTGGTTTCTCCGCAAAGGGTCCTTCGCCAATGAATTCACTCTTCAACATTCCCTCCCAATTTGCAATAAACTGGCTCATCGGCACATGCATGTTCGCTTGCAATTGCGCTCCCACCCGCGAGTGAATGCCGATCAATTTACCGTTCATATCAAACAACGGCCCACCCGAATCTCCGCCGATCAACGTGCAATCCGACTGAAACGTCGAATTGGCCATCCGCACCAGCCTGCCCAGCCGCACCACCGAGCCGCGCTCTTTATCAAATCCACCGGAGTGACCCAACGCAAAAACCCAATCCCCCAGCCGGGCCGATTCCGTTCGGTCAATCTCTACAAACGGATAGGTGCCTTTATCAATGATTTGAATCATCGCCGCATCGGTTTCCGCCACCAAGCCCAGAGAAACCGCCTTCAGCTCGGTCCCGTCCTCCAGCACCACCGTCACTTTCTTCTTCACCCCCGTGCTGACGTGAGCAGCAGTTAAAATCAGCCCATCTGGAGAAACGATCACCCCGCTACCTGAACCCTGGTCAAGCGCCACGCACACGGTCGCCGCCCGCACTTTAGGCAAAGCCTCTTGAATCGCGCTTTCAATCGCCTCCAAATCCTTCCGTCCATCCGGCGCCTTCTTGTCGTTGAAATAAATGCGCCCCCCTTGACCAAAGGCCCCCGTCGCCAGCAAAGCGCACAAAGAAAAGCAGATACAAATGTTCATGAATGGATTCGCCGACATGTTAACGGACAGATTCCCGGACGGCAACCCATCGCTCGGAAATTCTCCCGAAATTTTCGTCTCAGGCCCGGGCGCGGCAAGCGGGCGCTGAATTCGTCAACAAACGACGAGCGCTTATCAGGGAGCGGCGGACTGCATATCCGCCGATGCCCATGAATCGCCCATGAATGGATGCGAAGTGCCATTCATCGTCACTCCATGGATACGTCGGAATCCGAGTCTTGTCCCACCTTGAGACTTCCCCTCCCTCGTCTTTCCTGAAACAACTCCCCGCGATGCAGCTAATTTTAAAATCCGCGTGTTTCCTGGTCTTCTCCGCATTCCTCGCCTCGTGCGGTTCTTCTCCCACCCCACCCTCATCGTTTGGCCGCGATGCGCTTGGCCATCGCCCCGGCCCCAAAGGCTTTAAAACCGTCATCATCGATGCGGGCCATGGTGGCAAAGACAGCGGTGCCGTCAGCGCCCACACCGGCCAAAAGGAAAAGGATCTCACGCTCGATATGGCGAAACGTTTGCAAGCCAACCTCAAGCGAGACTTCAACGTCATCCTGATGCGCTCCGACGATACGTTTGTCGATCTCGATGAACGGGTGCTGCGCGCCAACCGATACGGCGGCATCTTGGTGAGCATGCATTTCAACAGCGGTCCATCCTCCATCCGGGGCCCGGAAACCTACTATTGGCGCGTCGATAGCCATGGCCTCGCCACCCGCTTCCAACGAGCGATG
>JBBRIB010000412.1:0-3016 GCA_038221745.1 Verrucomicrobiales bacterium | reverse complement strand
CTGAGATAGAAAATTGCAAAATGCAATTGTTCTCTGAGTGGGGTGAAGATTCTGCTAGAAACTGAGAAGAAATTCGATTGAGGGGAAAGCCACTCCGTTGAGGCGTGGCTCGAAGCGGTGGCTACCAGGATGATAGATGCGGGTGGTGATGGGTTTGAATGAATGCTTACCTTCGATTTTCCAAGTCTCGCCGGCTTTGAGGATGCGGGAGCGCCCCTTGAAGACTTTGGGTGTCAGACTGCCGTTGGCCTTGCGGTGGAGGATGGCGTAGTCGAAGAGCACACTGAGATTCCGGCGGGAATGATTTCTAACAATCAGGCGATAGCCAAGGGATCCGCCGAGAGGGATGGTGGGTTCCGATAGAGTGCACCCGGCGAGTTCGAGGGATTCCGCATTGCCGTAGCCGTGGAGGGCGAGGGTGGCGGGATGTCCTTGCTTGAGCAGGGTGCGGCATGCGTGACGGGTGAGTTTTGCCAGATCCGGGCAAGCGGGGGACTTCGTTTGCCAGCGGGTGAGAGTTTCCAACACGAGGTCCGGGTGGCTTTTGCTGAAATCGTTGAGATGATTCGAGATCGAGAGGCGGACGTAGGGGCTGGAGTCCCGGTGGAGTTTTTCTAATAGCCCAAGAGTGAGGGCTGGGTTTGCCATGATTTCAGGAAGTCGCTCGCCCCAGGGCAGCAAAGGGCGGCTGCCCTCGGAGACGAGGCGGCGGACGTGGGGATCCGGGTGGGAGCACCATTCTTTCAGTTGGAGCAGCGTGCGCGCGGGGTGGGTGCGGAGGAAAGGGCGGATGGCGAACTCTGCGGAAAAGCGGCTGGTCATTTCCCTTAGTGCGGGCATGGCATCCTCGAAAAAATCCTGCCCACGGCGGGCGATGATTTCAGTGAGCGGCCAGACAATGAAGCCGCGCAGGCCTTGGGAGTCTGCCTCGTCCTTGGCGAGGGTGCGGATAAGCAAAGGGAAAAGCTGCGGGGGCACAAGGGGCAGGCAGGTTTCGACGCGATCTGCCAACAGATGCATCCGTTGCTTGAGTTCGAGCGGGGCTAAAGCTTTTTCGAGGCCACGGCGGAAGGTGGTGGTGGGGAACTCTGGATGGAC
Organism: Verrucomicrobiales bacterium; assembly: GCA_038221745.1. Lineage (GTDB taxonomy): Bacteria > Verrucomicrobiota > Verrucomicrobiia > Verrucomicrobiales > Akkermansiaceae > Luteolibacter. Next base: position 1,918 of record JBBRIB010000412.1, on the reverse strand, counting down.
GCGGGCAAGAGCCGAGGCGAGGCGGAGAGCGTTATGATAGGAAAATACGTTCTTGAATGGCTCCATAAGTGCGGGCGTGTCATGCGGGCAAGGCGGGCATAAAATGATCACCAAGAGTGATCTTGTTGGCGGACGGCTTCGTAGAGGACGATGGCAATGGCAGTGGAAAGATTCAGGCTGCGGGTGCTGCCGGGCTGCATGGGGATGCGGAGCGCGTGCTCTCCTGCGGCAGCGATCATGGGTTCGGGCAGCCCCCGGGTTTCACGACCAAAGACGAGGTAATCTCCCTGGCGAAATTTCACTTGCCAAGGCGAACAGGTTGCCTTGGTGCTCAGATACCAAAACCTTGCCTCAGAACCAGCTGTTTTTTGCAACTCATCAAACGATTTCCAAACATGTAATCGCACGTCCTGCCAATAATCGAGACCCGTGCGGCGGACGTATTTATCTTCCAACGAAAATCCGAGCGGCTCGACGAGATGGAGGGCGGAGCCAGTGGCCAGCGCGAGCCGCCCGGCTGCACCTGCGTTGTGCGGAATTTCCGGTTCGATGAGGACGATATGAAACATGGTGGGCTGTTAGGGTGGGTCTTTGCGCCGCGCGAGAGTGATGGATAGACCAAGGGTGCCGATGAAAATCAGATAACAAGCGAGCAGCTCAAGGTAGCTTTTGCAGAGTTTGGGGATCTCCGGGGAAAATGCCGCAGGCCCGAGGCAGGCCTTCCAAAATGTTGGGCCGCCGATGACCCGATTGAAAACGTAAATAATCAGAAGTGCCGCAGCGATCAGCCCGGTTCCCGCGTGATTGCCCAAGGTGGCGACAAAATGTGCCATCGCGCGGCGGTGGCGGAGAATGGTGATCAGCGCGATGAAAATCAACACGCCGATGACCCATGTTTCCGGGATATTCCATCCAAGGATATCCGATACAAAATCTTCGATCTCCCCGACGAAGGCTGCGAACAGGCCGAGCGCCATCACCCGGCAGGCCGGGCGGTTCTGCCCGGCATGCGAAGATGCGCCGAGAATCACCGCCGCCGCCGCCGCTAACAGAAATGCCTGAAGCAGCTCCACCGTGCCACTCTCCAATGGAGCGGAAGGTCGGTTGGGAAGCCAGGCGGGTAGGAGAATCGCGATGCAGCCTGCGGAAACGAGCGCGGTGCGCACCAGCGTGCGGGACCATGATGCATTTCGTTGGGGTTTGAAGTTTTCGCTGGCCACTTGGCCACTTCGTTAAGGGTTTTAAGCAAACCTTGCAAGGTCGATCCCAGTTCGCTCGGATCACGGCTCAAAATCAGTTAGGGAACACGTGAGATTTTTTTCAAAACACCCTTCATGTTGCTTGCAAACGTTGGTTTTCGGGCTAGCCTTCTGAACCGATGCTTGTGTTCAAAACCCCAACAAACCGAATGCTCAGAGCCTTTCAACAACGCTTCCCAGGACTCGGTGGGACATTGGCGGTCTCGCGTTTCGTGATTGACAGTTGCAAATGTGGCGACACCAATTCCGCTGTGTTTCGTCGCAACCGGTCAACCCTCTCGAGTTTCTCGCCGCGCATCTTGCTTGCCTCATTCGTGGCCGTCAGCGGGATGCTGCTCGCGCAGCCGGCAGCCACGCCGCCCGTCGATCTGAACCGGGCGCTTGCCACTGGAAACTCGGCCTATGCGGGCAAGAACTACGCCACCGCAGTCGAGAATTTCACGATCATTGTGGAGGCCACTCCCAATGGGATGATTGAAAACGTTCTCTACAAGCTCGCTTACTCCCACTTCTACTTGCTCAATTATCAGGCGGCGGCAGACGCCTTTGAGAATTTCGCCAAAAAGTATCCCAACTCCCAGTTCAACGCCGAAGTGAATCTCACCCTCGGCCGCACCCTGCTGCAATTGGAGGGTAAGGAAGACCAGGCTCTGGCAAGT
>JBBRIB010000411.1:0-3039 GCA_038221745.1 Verrucomicrobiales bacterium | reverse complement strand
TTTACAGTTTGCTGCCTGGAGCATGGGTTTCTCCGCCGGTTTTGAGCTGGATTCGTTCGATTCCGCTGCCCATCGGCATCTCATTTTACACCTTCCATGCCTTGAGTCTGCTGATCGATGTGCACCGGAATATGGTCACCCGGGAAACACAGGAACGGCTTGGCAGGCGCGGACCCGGGCGTGTTGCATCGGCCGCAGACCTATCACTCTACATTGTATTCTTTCCCCAGCTCATCGCAGGACCGATCGTTAAAGCACGCAATTTCATCGATCAGATCCGGGCCAAAATGTGGCGGGACATCGAGTGGAAAACCGTGCGCCGCTGCCTGATCACCGGCTATTTCCTGAAAATCTTCGTCGCGGACAACCTAGCAGAACAAACCGCGATGCTCACCATCGGCAAGGCGGCGCTCGCAGCCAGCGGGCCGGTCAATCTCATGGCCATGCTGTATGCGTATGGTTTCCAGATATTCGCGGACTTCGCAGGCTACTCGTTGATCGCCATCGGGCTGGGGCTGATGTTTGGTTACCGACTGCCGGAAAACTTCAATTTCCCCTATCTATCACTGAGTGTCACCGAATTCTGGCGGCGCTGGCATCTCTCTCTATCCGCATGGTTGCGTGATTATCTTTACATCCCGCTCGGCGGAAACAGGAAGGGCCCGGGGCGGACTTATGTGAACCTTTTTCTCGTCATGTTCCTCGGCGGATTGTGGCACGGGGCGGAATGGAAATTCGCGCTGTGGGGCACGCTGCATGGTGCGCTGCTGGCCGCCGAACGTTTTATTTTCCGCAGTCGGGCGGGTAATTTCGGCACATCATCACCGGGGCTGGGATTGCTGCGGGACGGCATCCGGTGGATATATGCGTTTCATGCGGTGATGTTCCTTTGGTTGACGTTTCTGATGCCGGACATGGCGAACATCGGCGGGTTTTTCAACGGCATGTGCAGCGGAAACTGGAGTGCCCCCGGACAACCCTTGTTCGCGCTCTGCATCTATGGTGGCATGGTGGTTCTCTATCATCTTTGGGGTTGTTTAAAGGAGAAATGGCCGATTTGTGCGGAAAAACTCATTCATCCCTTGTCCGAGGGCGCGCTTCACGGCCTCATGGTTTTCCTGATTCTCACCAATCCCGGCGCGCCCCGGGGATTTATCTATTTTCAGTTCTAACAAATGCTGCGATACCTCACCGGATTCATTGTGATTTTTACTGCGGGCCTTGGCTTGCAGACGGTCGCACTGCGGGCATCCGGCGGGAAAACCTTAAAGAGCGAATCGAACTATTTTTCCTCCATCGCACGCATTCAAACCGGGACGAAGGGCAAACCGGAAGTAATACTGTTAGGCTCATCGATCACCGGGCGTCTCGGGGATCGCGCGAGGAGAATCCAAGGAGTGGCGAATCTCGGCTGCGATGGCGGCAGTGCGATGGTTACGCTCCGTGCCATGGATCAGGGGATTTTACCGACCGCTCCAGTTATCGTTATTGAGGCGAATACCCTGGCCTATGAACTCGAAGGCCGAGGCAAGGAGATCGGGGCCGCGATCCACTCGGATTGGTTCCACGTCGGATCGAAATATCCTAACCTCGGTGCAAGCGCACGACCTACCGCTTTTGGATACTCGTGGTTGGTGGCCCGCCAATCCGAAAGCGGCCTTAGCCCTGGAAACGCCACCTTGCCGATCCATTCAAAACCGCAGGTGATCGGCCCGGAGATGGCACCCTCTCTGGACGAAAAATCCGCAGCACTCGTCGATGAAATGACCGGAATTCTCAGCCGCATGAAGAGCCGGGGCAGCCGGATTTTCCTCATCATGCTTCCGGGTGTTCCCAAGGATTTTCCGCGGAAGGAAATCGCAGTGGCGCTCGCCTGTAAATCCGGCGTCCCATGATGGGATCTCACGGATGGGCTCCCAGCGGGTGAGGTGAAATTCACCGACGGCCTTCACATGGATGCCGCGACTGCGCAAAAAGTCATGAATACTCTGCAAGCGGAATTGATGGCTCGTTGATGATCGGGCTTGGCTAACGGGTAAACCGCAGTCATGTTTGGGCGCTCACACACGGCATGAAAATTCTCAGCTACACCGATTCAGGCTACACGCCATTTGTCCGCCGCCTGAACCGCCGTGCATTGCCAGAGCCCGGCGTGCGCGATCTGGTGACTGAAATCATTGCCGAGGTGGCGGCCAAGGGCGACGAGGCTTTATTCACATTTACCAAACGTTTCGACGGGGCGGTGCTCACTGCGAAAACACTGTTTGTCAGTGATGCCGAGTTCGCCGCAGCAGACAAAGCCGTTACGCCCGCTACCAGAACGGCTGTCGCCCGCAGTTTGAAAAACATCCACTCGTTTGCGAAGCGCAGCCTGCGGAAAGATTGGTCGGCGAAAAACGCCGAAGGAGCGACGGTGGGTGAGCGCTTCACGCCCTTTGATCGCGTGGGAGTTTACGTGCCGGGTGGCAAGGCACCGCTGGTTTCTACGGCACTGATGACGGCCGGATTTGCCCAAGCCGCCGGGGTTCCCGAAATTCTAGCAGCAACTCCGTGCGGGGCTGATGGCTCTGTGAATCCATCGCTATTGTATGCTTTGAAAGCTGCCGGCGTCACTGAAGCCATCAAGATCGGCGGTGCGCAGGCCATCGCGGCACTCGCGCTCGGCACCCGCTCGATCCGTCCGGTGGATCGTGTTTTTGGACCGGGAAACAGCTTTGTCGTCGAAGCGAAACGCCAGCTTGTGGGTGCTGTTTCCATCGATCTTCTGCCTGGGCCGAGCGAAATTCTCATCCTCTCTGACAAGACCGGAAATGCCGAGTTCATTGCTGCCGACATTCTTGCCCAAGCCGAACACGGTGGGGACAGCATCGTCGGATTTGCCACCGACTCGAAAGCGCTTCTGGGCAAAGTTCTTAAAGCAATCGAGCGTCAGGTTCTCACCCTTTCCCGCACAAAAATCATCCGCGAGGTTCTCAAGCGGGGCACTTTCCTGCTGCACCTGAAATCGTTTGAGGAGGGCGTCGCCCTTTCGAACGCCTT
>JBBRIB010000410.1:0-3045 GCA_038221745.1 Verrucomicrobiales bacterium | reverse complement strand
ACTGGCCATGGCGATGGAGAATCGGGAACTGGGTGAATGGCTCGCCCAGGAACGTGCTTTCGATGGGGCCTTTGCCGAGGCGCTTGCCACCGTGCAGCTACCGGCGGATCTGCGCGATGAAGTGATCGCCTGCCTCGCCATCGAGCGCGGAGATTTCCCACAGGCGGAGGATGCGGACGATGCGCTGTTAATCGGCGCGGTTTCATCCATCAAGCCGCCTGCCATGTTGCGTGACCGGATCATTGAGGCGATGGAACACACGGCTGTCCCGCGCCGCGAGATCCGCTCGTTCTGGCGGAGGATGGCGATCCCGCTCGCGGCAGCGGCTGGAATTGTGTTTGCATTTCTCATGGTCCGCCCGGGTGGAGATCCTAACGGATTTGCCAACACCAAAGTGCGCTCCGAGGTGGTGCAGGCAAGTTTCATCAAAATCAAATCGACTCCCGGTTTCGACTTGGACATGTTTAAAGAGAATTCTCAACTCCTGATCGCTCACCTGAAAGAAAAGCAAGTCCCCTACCCCGCCTCGCTACCCGCAGGACTCGAACACCTCAAAGGCTTGGGCTGCCGGGAGTTGGACATTGAAGGGATCAAAGGTTCTTTGATTTGTTTTAATATTGGTAACAACGATGCCATCCACCTGATCACTTTTCTACGGGATGACATTGAGGGAGATTTTCCATCAGACCAGCCACGTTTCTCGCACCAAGGAGAATGGGCTTCCGCTCAATGGCAGGATGGCCAGCGCGTGTATTTTCTGATGAAAAAAACGGATGCCGCCACTCTTGCGGAGTATTTCTAACTTCAGCGCCCGCGCCACGGCTCGACTTCTTCGAGTGATTTCACCAAGGCGGTGAATACCTCGGGTTCCAAAGCACGGTTCGGGGTGCGTTTCAAACATGAGTTGAACCACTTCCCTAACAAACTCCTGCGATCCGATGGAAAACCGCGGGTGAACCCCACATCACCACCTTCTAACAACTCCTCGTCGCGGCGGCCATGGGCACGGGAAAGGATTCTCTGATAGCGGGTGATCGCACCATCCAGAAGCACCCAGGGAAAATTCGGATTCTTCGGCGGCCCCATGGTGAGCGACTTGCCTTCTCCAGCCCCGAGCTTGATCCCTCCTCCCATATCCAGCCTTAAATCCGGCAGGCTTCCGCCTTTGAACCATGCCGTGATACCACCACTCAAGGCCCCGAAAATCGTCCCGGCACCATGAGTGAAGCCACCGGAGGCCGCATCCACCGCGAGGCCTGCCGAGCCACCTACCACGGCGGAAATCGCAGCAAGTTGGCCGCGCCCCAGGCCCCATTTCGTCCAGGTTTCATCGCTCTCGAGATCGATCTCTTTGAACGCCTCCACCCGCGAATCCGCCTTGAGCAAATGGTGCCGATAGATCTGCAGCAGCCCGCTGAAACACTTCCGCTCGATGGCCGCCAGCTCGCTGAAATATTGTATGGAAAGGAGCTCGGTTTTGCGCTCACGGCGGGATGGCAGCGTGAGATCGCGTTCCTCCAACGTCGCTTCCACCCGCAGCCCGAGAGCTTCTTCCAGAAAACTGATGATCGCTTCCACCGCTTCTTCACGGCGCCGCTGCCATTCACTCTCCACCAGAAGGATGGTGTCTTTGAGCTTTTGCTGATTTTGCTCTTCGATCTCCAACAATGACTTGAGCAGCCGCAAACGTTCATCATAGCGGGCGTGATGCGCGTCAAAAGTACGGACGAGATTGAAAGAAGCACCCAGGCGGGTTTTCCACGCCTCTTCATCTGGCCCGGAGGATTTCTCCCGGCGGTTCAGCAGGGCGAGGCGCGGCCTGCCCGTCCAGCGGAGGATTTCCATTTCCGCTAGGAAATCATCGCGCAGCGGCTTTCCAGGGTCCACCACGTAGAGCACGCCGGCCCCTTCAAGCAATGGCTCCAACAAGCGCTTCTCATCGCCGAATTCCCCGCCCTTCTCGGCCACGAATTTTTGCAAGGCCGCCAAGTCCGGAGTCCCCGCACCGTGGATTTGCTGGATCGCACGCATCGCCTCGATCGGCCGGGAAAATCCAGGCGTATCGATGAAGCGGAGGCATTCACGCCCGCTGAAAACCACACGATGCGGCTGACAGCGCGTTGTCTCCCCCGGAGTGGGACTCACGCGGATGAGTTCGTTATCATCGATCTCCAACAAGGTCGCAATCACCGCGGATTTCCCCATGTTCACCCGCCCGACCACGGCGAAGGTCGGCACATCTTGATGGACCCATTCACTCATGGTTCCGGGGGCTTGGATGAAGGCAGCGGCACAAAATTGGCTTTTGAAAAATGGCTGGCGCAGTGAAAATCGGGTTCCCCGGTGCCCAGCGGATTGGCGCTGAGAAACTTTTGGTCCGGGGAGTTGAGAATCATCGTCGCGTTGAGAAGCGAGTCCACACCGAAGTCCAAGCGGGCCTTGAGCAGACCTAACGGGATCGCCATGGCCGCCAGCCACGAGCCATCCGGGGCCATTTCCGCAAAGGTGGCCACCTCAGGCATGGCGATGTCCACCTCCTCGGCCCGCACCCGTGGAGCGGTGAATTCGCAAGTCCACCAAGCGCCGTTGGGGGCGAGATTGAACTCGAAGTAGCGCCCGCTGCGCGGATCTGAAATGAAAAGCTCCGCCACATCATAGCGCCAGAGTTCCGCCTGAAACGCACCCGGCCGTGATCGGGGGTGGAGTTCCGCAGGCTTGCGATGATTTGCAATGAACCACAAGCGCTGCGGATCTTGCACCAAAGAAAAACCCGCCGCAGGCGAAAAATCATTCCCATCCCAATCCTTCGTCAGCCCAAAGATCGGAACATCCAAAGCGCCCCAAACGAGAAATTCTGAACTGGTGAAAACCGTCATGCCCAAATTGTGCCCGCCCCGGTCTTTCCCTGTCGAGGCTGGATATGGAATTGCCTCGCTGCGGTCCTCGGACGGCCCTTCGCTGGAGTCCTCAGATTTTAGTTTTTGAAACTCTGGATATTAAAATCCGGGGACTGCCCTTTTCAATGACGTGCTTTTGTTCAGAATT
>JBBRIB010000409.1:0-3047 GCA_038221745.1 Verrucomicrobiales bacterium | reverse complement strand
GTCTTCGTCGGCACGGAAGGCGTCATTTTCATCAACGATGCCTATTGTGGAGTCACCCCGGTGCTGTTCCCGGAAGCGCTTCGTGAGAAATCCAGGACGATCAAGCAAGTTTACCCTCGCGTCAAAGGTGGCCCCACTCAGGAACTGTGCCGCGCCGTCCGTGGCGAAGGCCCGAAGCCGATCTCAAACTTCGAAGACCAATCCGGCCCTCTCACCGAGATGGTCCTCGCCGGGAACCTCGCGGTCCGCCTTGGCAAAAAGATCGATTGGGACATGGAAAACATGGAAGCCCGCGGAATCCCCGCAGTGAAGGCCATGCTCAAGCGCCAATACCGCGCTGGCTGGGAGCCGAAAATCGGCTGAAGCCAGTCAATTAGCCGCTCCTCCCTCCAACTCACTCCCGCCCCCAATTCATTTTGGGGGCGGGAAATTTTTTCCCCACCAAAACCCACTGCTTCACCTTTGCATAAATCCTTGCTCAGATGAGATGATTCTGAAAGAAAACCTGCCAGCACAAGATTTGGAAAATCTCGATGCCTCGCAACTCCGTCCCTCCTTGGACAAAAAATTGTAAGAAATTCATCCACCCAGCCGTATCCGACTCGCCACCCTAACACCAAGTTTAACATATCATGTCATCTGATTCCTCCATTTCCAACAGCAACAACAACAACAACCTCGCCCTCGTCTTTGGAACGCTCCTCGTCCGCCTCTGGCTCGGCATGCGTGCCATGCAAACCGGCATTGAGAAATACGCAGGTAGTAAAACCGCGGAGAGTCTTGTCACAGTCGATGGTGCCGCTAACGAATACGGCCTCACCGCTGCGGGCGCCACCAAGCAATACGGCATGGATTTCTACAGCGGCGTCCCCCAAGCCTTGATGTCCAAATTCCAAACCGAACCCCTGATGCTGAAGTGGGCTCTCCCGCTCTACGATAAAATCCTCGGCCCAGTCCTCATCCTCCTCGGAATCACCATTCTCTTGGGCATTGCGAACCGCATTTCGCTTTTTCTGCTCGGTTTACTCTACATCAGCCTAACTTGGGGCTTGATTTTAATCAAACAGGACGAAGGTGTATCATGGCTGGGCATTCACATGATCCTGGTGGTCATGGGCCTCGCCCTCGCCGAACACAATCGCTTCGCAATCCTCAAAAAATGGTAATCTCATGAATCCTTCCGAATCCTCCATTCTCAATCGCCGGGACTTTCTCTCAAAAACCCTCGCCACTGCCGGCGCGGGCCTCGTTCTCGGTGCTCCAGCCACCCTCCGCGCTGCCCAACCCGGCGGCGGTGATCAGATTAAAATCGCCCTCGTCGGCATGGGCAAGCAGGGTCGTGTGCTCTTCGAGGCCATGTCCAACATACCCGGCCTCCACTTCCAAGCCGTTTGCGATATGTGGGACTATAACCTCAAAAGCGGCGTCGCCAAGGTCCGCGCTCTCCAAGGCCATACTCCGAAAGGCTATGCAGACATTGATGAAATGCTTGCCACCGAAAAGGGTCTCGACGCTGTTGTCATCACCACCCCGGATTTCTGGCATGCGCCTCACACCGTGAAGTGTCTTGAAGCCGGCCTCAACGTCTATTGCGAAAAGATGATGTCCAACACCATCGAGGGGGCCCGCGACATGGTCCGCGCCATGGAAAAGTCCGGGAAACTTTGCCAGATCGGCCATCAACGCCGCAGCAATCCCCGCTATCGCTTCGTTCACGATCAACTCATCAATGGCAGTAAAATCTGCGGCCAGATCGTCAACATGAACGCCCAGTGGAACCGTGCTGTCAATTCCTCGCAAGACATCTCCTTCAACAAAAAGCTCACCATCAAGGACGACATCCTCAACAAATACGGCTACGCGGACATGAATGAATTCATGAACTGGCGCACCTTCCGCGCCCTATCCGGCGGCCCTATTTCCGACCTCGGCGCTCACCAGATCGATATCTTCAACTGGTTCATGGGCGGCCCGCCCAAGTCGGTCTTCGCCTCGGGCGGAAATGACTACTTCACCAAACGCGAGCACTTCGATAACGTCATGGCCATTTTTGACTATGAGACCGCACAAGGCAACGTCCGCGCCTTCTATCAGGTCCTCACCACCACCAGCTCCGGCGGTGGCTTCTGGGAAAGCTTCATGGGCACCGAGGGGAACATCAAAATTTCTGAAATCGCCACCAACACCAAAATCTATCGCGAAGACAGCGCCCCATCATGGGATAAACTCGTCGAGCGTGGCATCCTCAAAAAAGGCGTTGCCCCCGCACCTCCGCCAACTTCCGCAGATGCCGTGGCCTCCTATGCCTCGGCCCCTGCCGAGATTTTCGAACTGCCCGGCGGCTTCAACAAGCCCGCCCACCAACCGCATTTGGAAAACTTCTTCGCCGCCCTCCGTGGCAAGGCCAAGCTCACCTGCGATGCCCGCCACGCCTTTGAAAGCGAAGCCCCGATCTTCTGGGTCAATCCCTCCGCTCTCCAACATCAACCAATCCAATTCACCGCCGAACATCTCTCCGTATGAAACCAAAATTGATCCTTCCAACATTCTGTGCCGTCTCCGCCCTTCTGCTCGCCAGTTGCGGTAAAAAAGAAACCACCACCGCTGCCGCAGGCGATTCCGCTGCGCCGGCCGCAGCCTCGGAGAGTGGCGGCACCGCAGGCGGTGTCCCGCTCACCACTGAGCTTCCGCCCGAACTCATCGAAGGCACACCCAAGCCAATGAACGTCCCTAACCTCGTTCAAGCGCCTGGCGCCGTTCCCACCTTCCTGGTCCCGGAAGGCACCACCCTTCTCTCCAAAGGCAAGCCCGCCACCAGCAGCGACGAGAACCCCATCATCGGCGATCTCACCCTCCTCACCGATGGCGATAAAGACGCCGGCGAAGGCTACTTTGTCGAACTCCTCGATGGCACCCAATGGGTCCAAATCGACCTCGAAAAAAGCGCCAACGTTTCCGCAATCTGGCTCTGGCACTTCCAGTCCCAAAAACGTGCCTACAATGATGTCATCGTCCAAATTTCCGACGATGCCACCTTCAAAACCGGC
>JBBRIB010000408.1:0-3066 GCA_038221745.1 Verrucomicrobiales bacterium | reverse complement strand
GGCTGCGGGGGAACTCAGATTTGCCTTCGGCTTCGGCCGTTGATGCACCGCAGCCAGGCCGGTCCGCTCCACATAGAGCGCTCCCGGAACCACCAACCGGCAGTTTCCCGCCAGATCAAACCAGCTCCAACCATGCTTCTCGCAAAGCTCGGCCATCCGGGGCGAAATATGGGGCGCGCCCAGCACCGGCACGATCGTCTTCCTCGAACCATCCGGGCGGAAATCATTCGTCAGGGAGACGTAGGGAAACCGCGATGGCCTCGGCTGCTCCTTGCATTCCACCCACAACTCCACCTTGTCACCGGTCCTCAGTAGATCCAGTTCTCCCATGATCTCAAATGGCCTGCCGGATACCGCCGGATTCCTCCATACCTTGGTGCAGCTACCCAAACCCGGAATCGATTCCAACAGCAAACGCAGCCGCTTCTCAAGCTCCCGCTCAAGCGATTCTGCTGACTGTTTCATGACAATGGCCGGTTTCATGCTGCCATGAATACCCTATTTTTCGTGAAAACAAACCTCAATTTTCACTAATTTACGCACTTTCATGGCTCCATGAAACCAAGTATTCCATGAAAACAAGTTTTCCGCGAAAACACAGACCTTCTTCCAGCGAAGGACCTTATCCCCCATCGTCTCCAAGGACATCCACACCGCCTCAAAACTCCAATACGCCTGATGCTCCAAATGCAGGCGCAGGATCTCAGCGCCTCCCGCTTCGTAGCTGTGGCGTCCCGCCGCAGGCCGTTTCCGCTGCATCTTGCCCCGGTTCTCGCCATCACCTCAGCCGCTCTTCCCTGAAAAATCAAAAATCAAAGTTCTCTAATCATCAATCGGCAATCAAAACGCCGCCTCCGGGTCAGCTCCCACCACAGGATTGATGAATGACGATTGCTGATTTTTGATCGGAAGATCGACTTGCCACGAATCCCCCACAGAAATCCCGGTCTGGACAGAATCCGGCTGCGGATTAGCATGTCGCTATGACTGTAACCCTGCCGCCTGCGCTCAATCAGCTTGTGGACCGTCTCGTCCACACCGGTCGCTATGCCGATGAAGGGGATGTTGTCCGTGAGGCACTGCGTGTGCTCGAACGGCAGGAGTTCGACGAATCTCCCGCCCTCGAAGCGGCCATTTTGGAAGGGGTCGCTTCCCCGCACCAGCCCTATGATGCCGCCGTCTTAGACCGGATCCGCAACAACGCCCGCTCGAAGGCATGAGCCTGGAAGTATCCATCGCCCTGCGGGCGGAACAGGACATGACCTTGCAGTATCGTTGGTATTTGGAAAACGCCGATCCCGACGTAGCCGAGCGTTACCTGCTGGCCGTGCATGAAACGATCGAACGCATCGCCGAATGGCCGGGCTTGGGTTGTCGTCGTCGCTTCCGGGCTCCTGAACTCACCCACATCCAGAGTATCCAGGTGAAAAGGCCATTCGACTGTCACCTGCTCTTCTACATGGCAAGCGACACCCTTCGCATCGAGCGCATCATGCACGGGACGCGGGATCTTCCGAACCGATTGCTGGAAGATCCCGAAGGATAGACGCCCAATCTCAGTGCCTCCCGCTTCGTAGCTGTGGCGTCCCGCCGCAGGCCGTTTCCGGCGCATCCTGCGCCGGCTCTGGCTTTCACCGCAGCCCTTCCTCTCCCCATTCAAAATCCAATATCCCGCCGCCGGGACGGGTGAAGCCGTAGGCGCAGCCAATAAGGAGAAGGGTGTTTTCCACCTGTCCGCTGTAGCCTTGGCGTACGAGGAACCCCTTTGCACAGGCGGAGTCTTCCGTGCCGCTCCTCCCCAAAGGGGTTGGAAAGAGGGAGGCTATAAAATGAGGATGAAAATTTTCGGCAGCGGTCAGGGATTCTGTTTTTTGTCCAGCCGCTCCAGTTTCCGAAGGGCATCGGCGAGGTGGCGGTCCACTTCACCGGGTTGTTGGTCGATCAAGCGGCAATAGGTGGCGTATTCCGTCTCGGCCTTTTCCTTTGCCTGCTCTGCGCTGATTTTCCCAGCGTGCGTCAGCAACTCGTGATCTCCCAGTTTCAGGAAATCATCGAGCTTGGAAATCCAATCCACCATCCGCATCGTGCGGCGGCGGATCGCCTGGATTTCCGCGAATTCCAGATACGCGGTGACGATCCGGTTCAACATGCTGAGTTCCTCCTCGTTGAGGTAATTCTTGGCCACGATGACGTCGGCCTTGCTTGGAGCGCCTCCCGGAAAGACGGTCACTCCCATGTTGGCCCGGGCGGCGTCTGCACGATGGAAAATGACCTCGGCTGCGGTTTGCCCGTGCGCGGCCCAGTGCATCTTGTTCTGGATGGTGGCGAAAAACTTCTCCGCCACCTCTTGCTTCGGATCGTAGTCGATGCTGGTGGCGTAAATATCGCAGACCTTGCGCCAAAAAACCTTCTCCGAAGAGCGGATGTCGCGGATGCGTCCCAGCACGCGTTCGAAATAGACCGACTGATCCGGGTTCTTCATCCGCTCATCGTCCATGATGAAGCCCTGGGTGAGAAATTCCTTGAGTTGTGCCGTGGCCCACTGGCGGAACTGCGTGCCGCGCGCCGAGCGGACCCGGTAGCCCACTGCCAGAATTGCGTCCAGATTGTAGTGCTTCACGCCTCGCCGCACGGTCCTGCTGCCTTCTTGCCGAACTTGTAAGAATTCCTTACAAGTTGCCACTTCGGTGATTTCCCCCTCTTCGTAAAGGGATTTGAGATGCAGGGTGATATTCTGGGGGCTGGTGTCGAAAAGTTCCGCCATCAGCGCCTGACTGAGCCACAGCGTTTCATCCTGCAAGCGGCACTCAACCCGGCTGCTGCCGTCCTCCGTCTGATAAAGGAGAAATTTCCCGGAGGATTCTGGAAAGTCGTCAGCCATGATATTTCGTAACTATTCAGCGCCAAAATCTCGTGTTTCTGACGGTTCGTAAATCTGCACCTTGTGGCTTTTGGGCATCCTCGTGCTGAAAGTGCCATTGGTTCCGGTCAGTTGACCAGCCAGATTTACGGCAATCTCTTTAACATTAAGCGTTAACGGCACTACAACCACCTGAATAGTTACGT
>JBBRIB010000407.1:0-3086 GCA_038221745.1 Verrucomicrobiales bacterium | reverse complement strand
ATCCGCCAATCCGCTCCGGCCGCCTCGCACAGCCGCCGCGCATTGATCACCACCCGGCGGACGTGTTCGAGATCATGCGCCGCATCAGTAGCGGTGTGCGAAACCAGCAGTTCAATCAACCGGGGTTGCCAAACGGGATCTATCGTATGGGTCATGTGGTGAGATTAAAATAATGCGGCCAAATCCGACCACGCGTTGAGAGTGAAATCCGGCGAGCATGCTCCTGAGCGAAGGGAGTCCGGGTGGCCCGTGAAAAGCGCCGTCTTGAAGCTGGCTGCGGCGGCGGGAACGATGTCCTGGAGTGGATCATTGCCAATGTAGAGCGTTTCCTGTGGTGAAATTTTCCGGCCAGCGAGGCGATCCGTTAGAATCTGAAACAGCTCGGGCGAGGGTTTGGCAATGCCATGCTGGTAGGATAAAATGGTAAGCTCCGGTGCAAAGAGATCGGTGATAGGGCCGAGCGAGGTGAGGGTATTGCACTGAGCATTCGAAAGCAGCCCGAGGGAAACACCCGCGCGGCTGAGTTTTTGGATCGCCTGAATGGCCCCCGGCATCGGGCGGGTGGGGTGCCATAGACTTTCCACGGCGTGGACCATCGGCAAGATCTCCGCATCGTCATCGAGAGCTAACACTTTTCGCCAAAGTTTGCAAAGATCCACTTCCGGGTAGGGCACGCTTGCGGTGATGTGGTGATTGAGAACGGCCTGGTGCAATTCCGCACTCGGAGATTTGGGTGGAGTGTGGCCGTATTCCCGTATCACGTCCCTCAAGACCGGGTCCATGAGTGGATCCGGCTTCACGCCGCCGGCAGGAGCGATCAGCAAGGTGCCGTAGATATCAAAGATCACTGCCCGGAATTTCAGCTTCGGTGCGAGCGGCTCAAGCGCGGAGAGCAAAAAGTGGAAGCGCTCGGGCTGAAGATATGAATGGAGAATTTTGCTGCGCGGTAAATGGCGGATGGGAGATTCCGGCCGGTTTGATAGATTCTGATAGATCGCTCCAATTGCCTTTTGATATTCCGTGAGGGAGCAGGCTGTGAGGGCGAGCGGACTAACGTGGGGCTGACGCCGGGCAAGTTGTTTTTCCAACCAAGTGACCAGTGGAATCGATGATTCCTGGTGCCGGACGAGTGGCACATCGCGGTTGCAGCGCTCCAGGACCTGTTCGATAACACCTTGTTGTAGGGACTCGGGAAGATTGCCGAAGTCCACTTGCTCATCGTCGATCAGGCTGTCGAGGATGTTGGAAACACAGCTGCTTGGCGGCACGCTCCGGTAGAAGCGATGGTTGCGCTCAAGCGTCGTGAGCAAATGGCTTTCGAGAATCGCGAAATCGATCCAATCCAATGGGACAAGAATTTTTTCGTAAAGTGAGGGGTTGGCAATCTCAAGATGCGCTTTCGTCAGATGGGGGAGATTTCTGCCAAAAAGAGGCTTGCCATGGGCGATGGACTCGAGAAACGGCAGGCCAAATCCCTCTGCCACCGAGGTGCTGACGAAGTGGCTGCAATGCCTCACCCAAGAGTCGAAATCCGCGCTGGCACCTGCCTGAGGTGAGAGTTGATCGACCACTCCGAATTGGATGGGCAAGTGATGCTTTACGGAAAATTTCCGCCAATTTTCATAAACCGGCAAGGCGAGGGGATTGAGCGGCGCACGGCTGATTGCGAAGCGTGTGTGCTCGGGCGCCAGTGCGGAAAAGAGCACGAGTTCACCGATGTTCTTGCGGCGGATGCCACGGCTGGGCGCGAAGACCAGCGGGTGATCCGTTAGATTCGGGGCCGGGTGCGCAGAGGGGAGAGGAATCGGATGGATCAGGAGCGACGAGTTTTCACCTGGAAGACCTGCGTGGGTGAAAATCCCCCGGTCCCGCGAATTGATAAATGCATAGTGAATGCGCGGTCCGATGGGGTAGAGGTGCTGGCAGTCCGCGATGACCGGGTAGTTTTCGGGTCTGCCATCTTCTGCTAGATCGTGGAGCTGCAGGACGAGGCGCTCGCCCATTTCCGCCAGGCGGGCGATGGCAGGTCCTAACAAAATGTTTTTCCCCAACGAGTGATTGTGGAAATGCCAAATGTCCGGTGCGCCACCCAGGGCTTTTTTTGCAGCCTGATTGAGCTCCTTGATGAGTGAATCAGCCGTATGAAGGGCAGGGGAGTCAAGGTAAGTCAACGCCGGAACCTGCACGGCGAGCGGGCGGAGCGCAGGACTCAAGGTCTCCGGCGCACTGCCGCTCAGGATCACATGGCGGATGCCTGCGTCAGTCAGGGCGCGCGATGCGGACTCAATCACCCGCGTGATGCCACCTGTATCAAGATGGTAGTGAACGATGGCGATGTGCATTTGCTTGGTTGGAGTGTCTAACAGGGGTTGCTTCCCTTCCAATCACCCATCGGTTTAATGAAATGAAACCCCCAGATTTCAAAACCCAAGCGGTGATAAAGGCGGTGGGATGGTTGATTGGAAGTATAGCTATCAAGGGTGATGACATTGCAGCCGGATTCGAGAGCGAGCGTTTCAAGGTGTGCGATGAGTAGCGTGCCGACTCCCACGGAACGTGCCTCAGGGGAGACGACCAGGTTGTCAATTTCCAGATAACGGCCACACCAGATTTTCGTGGCAAGCCATGCTCCAGCCACTCCTAACATCTCACCTGCGGCGAATGCACCAAAAAGGTGGTAGTGCGAATGATCCTCAATGAGCGAGGCCAAGCGAGAGGAAATCACGGCCGGCGGAGTTTCCGGATTCATCACGGCCAGGATTGCGGCGGCCGCAGTCAGATCCTCGGAAACAAGCGGACGGATGAGAATTTCTGACATGAGACGGGCGGCTATTCCGCAGGCTTGATGGAGATGAGCAGGGAGTTTTCCGCAGAGAGATACTTTTTCGCAAGGCTGTTGATTTCCGGCAGGGTGATGGAGCGGTAGTCCGCATCGCGGCCACGAGCGAGATCGAGGCGGGCGGGGTCTTGCTGGGACTGGCTCATGACGGTGGTGAGCCAGTAGGCGTTGTCACGGGTGGATTTTTCCAACTGGCCGATGAGTGGCTTGAGGGCGCGGTCCAGCTCATCCGCAGTGGCGCCTCGGG
>JBBRIB010000406.1:0-3086 GCA_038221745.1 Verrucomicrobiales bacterium | reverse complement strand
CGAGGAGCACTTCGTCGTCCACGCTCTATCAGACGGCAGCTTCTCCCAAACCCAGCTCGACTCCGCCTTCGTGCAAGTCTGGCCGGTCGCGTCTGGTGAAATCAGGGGAGTTATTCCAAACAAGATCTACGGCATGGATTTGCCCACTCCTGAAATCGTCCTGAACGATCTCTACCCGCGGAGCGATACGTATCTATTACTCTTCGAAGGCATTGGCACTTCGGGCCCCTCAGTGGTGGTGAAAACCTATCCGATGGACCGTGCGGAAACTTTCAGCACCTCGATCACGGTGCCCGAATTAGCCTCCAAAGTCACCAAGGAAGGTGCATACACCCTCGCTCTCGTGAGCGACACCGTTTATGGCCGTGAGCTTCTTGGCCCTACCATTTCCTTTAGCATGAAAGGCTCAATCCGCGTGAATGCCATGCAGATGACCTTCTCCGATGGCGCCGCGCCCTAAATCAAAACACTCCCCCCAAAAACATGACCGGTCGGTGTGATCGGAGGATGCAGCCCCCCAGGCGTTCTCTGTCACCCGGCCGGTTCATTTTTAATAAATTTCAGCCCGTTGCCCTACGCCACGAATACGCTGCCCCGTCTTCCTTGCCTACCAAGAACGGGGCTTCTCCGCCGAGGCTGCCCGTTGTCGGAAGCATGTAAACACGCGACCGCTTACAAATCTTCGATGCGGCCGCATCAGGGAGTTGTATTGCGGGGCGGGCAAATGAGGAGTTGCAACCCGCAGGCTGCGTCTCGATTTAAGAAACCCCGCGAAGATGGCTTGGCAAGTTGCCAAGTCCACCGCAGGCTCCACCCATGTTCGATTCAGCCCGCTATGATGGCCGCATGCCTTACCGGCGTTGCGGGGACTCCGGCATCCTCCTCCCCGCTATTTCTTTAGGCTTTTGGCATAACTTCGGTCACGTCGATGATTTCGAAGAAGCCCGCCGCATCATGCACCGCGCTTTTGACCGTGGCATCACCCATTTTGATCATGCGAACAACTACGGCCCGCCACCCGGCTCTGCTGAGGAAAACGTCGGGCGTATCCTCATCCAGGACTTCGCCTGCCATCGCGATGAATTGATCATCTCCACCAAGGCCGGCCATGATATGTGGAGCGGACCTTACGGCCAAGCTGGCTCGCGCAAGCATTTGCTCGCTTCGCTCGATCAATCGCTCAAACGCCTCCGCCTCAGCTACGTCGATATCTTCTACTCCCATTGCCCGGATCCCGAGACACGCTTGGAAGAAACCATGTCCGCCCTTGCCAGCGCGGTGCAAAGTGGCAAGGCCCTTTACGTCGGCCTTTCGAAGTATCCGCTCAAGCGCCTTAAGAAAGCCGTTAAAATTCTCAAGGAAATGGGCACCCGCTGCCTGATCTATCAGCCCCCCTATTCCATTCTCAATCGATGGCCGGAAGCAGAAGGCATCCTCGATTACCTCCAGGAAGAAGGCATCGGCTGCATAGGTTTCAGCCCGCTCGCCCAAGGGATGCTCACCCCCAAATACCTCGGCGGAATTCCAGAAGGCTCCCGCGCCGCCCGCGCCGAAGGCTTTCTCCAAACCGCCCAAGTGGATGCCCAGCAGGAAAAAATCCGCGCCTTGGGAGATCTCGCCGCCGCCCACGGCACCCCGCTCAATCACCTCGCCCTCCAGTGGACACTCCGCTCCCCGGCCATTACCTCTTCCCTCGTCGGTGCCCGCACCGTCGCCCAACTCGATGATTCACTCGCCGCTCTCCATTCCCCCATGCCTGATGCCGCGCTGCTCGCCGCCATCGATGCCATCGCGCCGATGGGCAAAAAAAAAGACACAGAAGCGTAAAAAAGCACTAACCTCTACCCCATGACCTGGAACGATCAATTTCTCGCCCTCTTCGAACGCCGCACCGCCACTTATCAGTCGGGCGATCACGATTTTGAAAACTACTACTCCGCTGCCGACCTCGCATTCCTCGCCAGCATCGGCTGCCAAACCCGTGAATTTTTCGATTTCATCGAGGATTTCTGCGAGGAAGGCACGCCCAGCGCCTCCACCGCCCTGCTCATCGCCAGCGCCCGCCGGGATTATTTTCACGCGGTCCAGAAAGGCATTCCCAGCACTCGCAGGCTCACCCGCGATGACATCCCCACGTTCGGCGAGGAATTCGATGGAATGGCGTATTTTCCACGCATCCACGCCAAGGCCCAGGCCAAACTCTGCGGCGAACTCGATCCGGACCTGATGTTCGGCTGCGGGGGCGATCGGAATTTCCTCGCAAATCACGGCGATATTCCGCCCGCCGATTTCCTCCGGCACGTCTGGGCCTGCGATCAGGATGCCGAAAAACTCGCGGCCTGGGTCAAACTCCAAAACCCCTGAAAAACTCCGGGCTTGCCTCCCACCCGCCCACTCCCTATCCCCACTTCACAACCACATGGCCAGCACACCCATCATCAACCTCCGTAAAGGACACGCCGTCCGCCACAACAACGAAGTCTGCCTCGTCATTGATCACGAGCTCAAGACTCCGCCGCGCATGGCATCCTACGTCCAAATGTCCATCCGCAGCGTGGCGACCAAGAAGGTCTTCAACCTCCGGATGACTTCCAACGATTCCGTCGAAGGTGTCATTCTTGAGCGCACCCCGCACGAATACTCCTACAAAGACAGCAGCGGCTACCATTTCCTGGATCCAACCACCTACGAAGATGCCGTCGTTTATGAAGACCTCATCGAAGGCGTGAAAAACTACCTCATCGAGGGCCAGATCTATAATTTGATGGTCGCCGATGGCATCGTCGTCGCCGTGGATCTTCCGCTCTCCATGGTCATGACCGTGGCCGAATCTTCCGAAGGCGTGAAGGGCGATTCCGCCACCAATGTTTACAAACCCGCCGTCATGGAAACCGGCCTCATCGTGCAGGTTCCGCTGTTCATCAACGTCGGCGAGCGCATCACCGTCAAGACCGAGGATAACTCCTACACCGGCCGTTCAAACGACAAGTAAGCACTCGTCCCCAGGCCCGCTTGTTCGAGCGATCACATGATCCGGTCCGCAAGTGGCAGCCCTTGGCGGAACGCTGCCAGATTTGCTAGAAAAT
>JBBRIB010000405.1:0-3103 GCA_038221745.1 Verrucomicrobiales bacterium | reverse complement strand
GATCAACGAGTGGGCTTTTGTGCTAGAGCCCTTCCACTCCTTGAAATACCAGCCCCACAGCGTGCTGAAGATGATGATGCTCGCCATGTGAAGCGTCCATGATGAGAAACCCAATCCGTTTGGATCGGATCCGCCCAACTTGATGTGACCCATCGAGTAGAAGAAGAACTGGAAATACCACGTCGTCCCGGCGAGTGCGGAGAAGAGGAAATTGGTAAGCAAGGGAATACGGAAATCGCTTGAATTCGTTGCCATTCCCGCTTGTTTGACCACTTCTTCGGCAGGCGCGTCGATGGGATTCTCAATCGAGTTGCGGTCCATGCCATTTGCGGGCTGGCGTTGATGGGAAGCGAGGTATTCGTAGCCGCTGCGGTTCTTGATGTTGAGCCCGACGCACCAGATGAAGTTGGTGGTGAATCCGCCGAACATCACCACGATGAGGCTGGGAAGCCCAGACCAGAGCTCGGCTGTGCCTGCCGCCACTGATGTTTTGGCGATCGGCTCCGCAGCGGTGAGGCCGAAGGCGAAGCATGCGCTCATGATACCGGAAAACGTGGCAACCATGATGCCTCTTTTGAAATTGAACTCAGCGATCGCCTTCTTCTTTTCCGAGGGAGACATTTCCTTCTCCTTGGCGGCACCCGCAAGAGCAGCGATCCAAATTCCGATAATACAAACGGCCACGCCAACCAGGGTGATCTTGCCCGGAACCGACGAGGCGATCTGGACGATCGATTCGCCCACCGGAATATCAGGCATGAAGGTCTTGAGAATCGGCGGAAGCAGCGTGCCGAACGCCGCGCAGTAACCAAGCGCCACTCCCATGCCGAGGGACATTCCCAGATAGCGCATCGCCAGCCCGAAGGTCAGGCCGCCGGTGCCCCAAAGTGCGCCGAACAGATAGGTCCAGCCAAGCACGGAGGCCGGCTGGCTGCTAATCACCCCGACCACATCCTTGGTCATCAGCGTGGCGAAAAACCATGGGCAGATGATCCAGGAGAAGAAACCACCGACAAGCCAGTAGGTTTCCCATGACCATTTCCTCACTCCTTTGTAAGGGACGTAAAAACTTCCCGAAGCAAGGCCTCCGAGCCAATGAAAGAGGATACCGAATATTGCATTTCCCATAATATGATTTGAGTTGGATTTCCTTGATTAGAACTTAGATGCGTTTGGCCAGCACACGGCTCTCATAGCTTTTGACTTCCTTGAGCCAATCGCCGCCCACAGGCACGTTCTGAGATTCACAATACGCATCCCAGACGGCGCCCCATGGCAGGCTCTTGGATTCCTCCATCAATGCCAGGCGGCTGGTGAAATCACCTGATTTTTCAGCCTCACGCAGCGCTGCGGGTTCCAACAGGGCCATCATCAGGGCTTTAAGCGTATTGCGCGTGCCGATGGTCCATGCAGCGATGCGGTTGATGCTGGCATCAAAGAAATCCAGACCGATGTGAGTGCGTGCCAGAAGCTTGTTACGGACAAGCTCTGCTGCAATGGATTGCAACGCATCATCCAAAATCACGACGTGATCACTGTCCCAACGCACGCCACGGCTGACGTGGAGGAGAATCTCGGGCACATACATCAGCACGGAGGAAAGCTTATCCGCAATACCTTCCGTGGGATGGAAATGGCCGGCATCGAGACAGAGGACTTTCTGGTTTTTAATGGCATAGCCCATGTAAAATTCATGGGAGCCGACGACATAACTCTCACTGCCAATGCCGAAGAGCTTGCACTCCACGGCATCCAGGTGGTGCTTCGGGTTGAGCTTTTTCGCAAACACCCGGTCGAGCGAATCCGAGAGACGTTGCCGCGGTGCGAGTCGATCCACCGGAGTGTCTTTATAGCCATCGGGAATCCACACGTTGGTCACGGTGGGAGAACCCAGGGTTTTCCCCATCACCGCGCCGATTTCCCGTGAGGCGATGCAGTGTTCCACCCAGAAATCACGAATCGCCTTCTTGGGGTGGGAAAGGGTAAATCCATCCGCGGCTTTCGGGTGCGCAAAGCAGGTGGGGTTGAAATCCATGCCCATGCCATTGGCTTTCGCCCAATCGATCCAGTTCGTGAAATGCTCGGGGCGGATCTCATTGCGTTCCACTTTTCTCCCGCCGAACTCACCGTAGAAGGCATGGAGATTGAGGCGGTGCTTGCCGGGGATGAGAGAGAGTGCCTGATCAAGGTCCGCGCGGAGTTCATCGGGCGTGCGAGCCTTGCCGGGGTAGTTCCCCGTCACGGCAATGCCACCGCTGAGACCCTCACCCGTGTTTTCAAATCCACCGACATCGTCGCCTTGCCAACAATGGAGCGAGATCGGAATGGTGGCCAGTTTGGCCATGGCCGCCTCGGTATCCACGCCGAGATCGGCATAGGCGGCCTGGGCGGGTTTATAGGATTGCGAAATTGATTTTGTGGATTTTGCCATGGGATTGAATGCGAATGTCCTTGAGCTTGAACCGAAAATGGCGGAAAAACCTCCACTGTTTTGCCAAAAACAAGCACGATTACGCCAATGAAACGCATCCTCAAAATCGATGAATGGTTCCACCCGGATGGATTTCCAATCACGGTGGAGCGCCGGGAGCCGCAGGAGCAATTCGGGCCACACGCCCACGAATTCGCAGAGCTGGTGATCGTCACGGGAGGAAAATGCCTGCATGTGACAGGAAATGATTCCTGGGAACTCATCGCGGGCGATGCGTTCGTGATCACCGGGCCGCGGGAGCACGAATACCGCGAGCTGTCCGATCTGCGCTTGGTGAACATCCTCTATCAGCCGAATCAACTGCAAATGGCCCTCCAGGACCTCACCTCGGTGGCTGGCTACCACGCACTTTTCACCCTCGAACCCGCTTGGAGAAACCGCCAACCCGCCAGCGGACGTCTCCATCTAAGCGGCAAGGAACTCGCCCATGTCACGGACTTGGTGGACCGGTTGGAAGCGGAGCTCAAGTCCCGCGAGCAGGGTTTCGGCTTCATGGCGACGGCGTGTTTCATGCAAATCGTCGGGCTCCTTTCACGTTGCTACGGGCGCAGTCCCTCACCGGATGGCCGCGCTTTGCTGCGCATCGGTGAAGCCCTTTCCTACTTAGAAAGG
>JBBRIB010000404.1:0-3131 GCA_038221745.1 Verrucomicrobiales bacterium | reverse complement strand
AGAAACCGGCTGCCAGCCCAGTAGTTTCATCGGCGAGCTGGATGATGAATTTCTCACCCATACCACCTACGATGATATACTCGGTGCCGCTCCCAGCACCGACGAGTTGGAAAACTTCTTCGGCGGCCTGAAGGGCTTGTTGGACGATACTTGAAGAGCATTATCTCAATCTAGCGCCTCGGAATATTCCACACTCGCGGCAAGTCCTCGGGTGCATCGTCCGCGCCATGCCTGCCGTCTTTCCGCTTGCGGCTCTCGATCAGGAATTCGATCCATTCCAAATCGTAGTGGGAATAACGATCAAGACAACAAGGGAGGGCATCCTTGTTAAATTTCACGTGGGAGGGCGTCCGATCAAGGTCTCGGACTATGGTAGTTTTCACAGTTGCATTCATAATCGTAATTTATTGGGGAATCCGGGGACTCTTTCGTCACGATGTAAGGGTGAGCCAAACTACCTCCCTCCTCTCCTCATGGCAAGGGAAGAGGCGAAAAAATTTCTTTTCAATGGCTACCAAGGGATTTCCGCGAGGCGAGGAAGTGCGCTGTGGTAATTGAGCCGCTAAATCTCAATCGCACTCCATCAATCCCGCACCACACTCGCCTCGATTTGGCCGTGTGGCTCATCCGTGGGCAGGAAAACCTCGTTGGAATTCTCCATCCCAAAGCGTTCCAGCGGGACCAGAATAAAGTGCTTGTTTGGCATGGCCAAATGAATTTCTCCGATCTCCGGGCACTCCGCAAGGGCGGCGGAGGCCATTTCAAACAAGGTTGTCTGGGCGCTGGGGCTGTGATGGTTCCCAAAAGGCACCAGCATCGCCCGGACAATCGCCGCATTCGCAAGCGCATAGTCAGCGGGGACGGAGGACCATTTCCAACTGGCTGTTAAAGACGTCGCCAACACCCGGTCCCGCGCTTCGGGAAGCGTGGTGAATTCGCAGCGTGGGTATTCGACGAAACCGGATTCTGTCGATTTCATCAACAACAGATTTTCGATGCCCGAACTCAGCTTGATCCCCTCCGCCGTTGCGCTGGCCGAGGCAAAAGGCTCCGCACGATCGTTCGCTGAAAATGTGTGGGGATGCGGCACACCTCCGATCTCGAGCCGACCCCACACCCGCTCGCTGGCGCTGACGGCAGCCATGTGGACCTGTGGGTATTTCGTGATGAAATGCCGGGCAAGAAACATGAGGAAACGTTCCGTCTCCAGTCCAAGATGATCTTTAGCCAAAGCCTGCACCGTATTCTTTATCGTATCGGTGGCAACGACCAAGCTGTTGTCGCCTGCCGTGTATGAATTTTCGAAATCCCCTTGGAGCGCCACTCCCACGGTGAGTTCCTTGATGGTATGAAGAGATCCATCACGGATGATTTTCATCACCCTTATCTTCTGTTTTCCATATTGCTGGGAGTTTAGTTTCACAACTTTTGAATGAGCGGCTACAATGCCAGCTTTGACTTAAATTTTCTATTGCCAAGGCAATTGAAATTATCCTTCGAGATACTGCAAGCACAGAAAGGCCAGCCCCGAAGATGTTGGAGCAAATGCAAATAAGCGCTGGACCGCCCATGGCCCGGTGAAAAAAGGGGGCCAGAGGAAAGGCATGATCCAGCCAAGGAACAAAGGCCTTGGAGTATGAAAAGGATACAATCCAAAACTAAGTCGCCCGATCGCTTGCAAAAAGGGATGATCTAAAACAGGATGCCTTTGTAGCGCCACGGTGCGTAACCTTGAGCGAGCAGTTTCTTCACGGAAAGCCCGCAGGCGCTTACTTTCCAGACAGGAAAAGGGCCCGCTTCATAGGCTGCGAATTCCTTCCCAGGAATCGTCCATTTCACGAACAGCACCACGTGCTTGTCGTTCAAAAGTATATCTCCGGGAAGCAAGGCATCCCATGAGGGAAGCCGCTCGCAGATTTGGTGCATCTCACGAGTGGAGTAGGGGCGGCTGAGGCCCCAGCAGCGGGAAACGAAGCCCGAGCAATCGATCCCGCAGGATTCGGCGCTCGTCCCCGCATCGCCTAAGAGTCGCTTGGCGGAGTCCCCCACATCGCCGGCTTTTTTACCGGCGGCGATTTTTTGGAGAAATGATTCCGGGGTATCAAATCCGCCCCATTGGTAGGGCATGCTTTTGGCTGGCACGCCCGGCTGCCACCACCCGCGGGCACCGCCGTGCTGGGTGATCGAGCGATCCGGCGTGTGCACCATGATGCCCTTCGCATCCGGCCCGTGCCGCACGTGCCTGTCTTCTGGAAGCCATTTCACCTGAGTATAACTGTAGGCGGTGAGCACCGCCTGCTCACGCGTCACCTGATGGACGCAACTGGTCAGCGGAAACAACAGGATCAACAACCAAGGAAGGGACTTCATGCGAAATGAGAATACCCAAGGGCAGCGCGTGGGCGAGTCTGAATAAGCGGTTGAGCATTTCTGGAGAAAAGGTTTCACTCCGGGTGAGCGTAAACAGCGCCATTCCTTTCGATGCAAGGCACACTCCGATTTGAAAATGTCACGAAACGCTTTGGTTCATTCATTGCGGTGGATCATCTGACCTTGGAGATCGAGCATGGCAAGACTTTCTCCCTGTTAGGCCCCTCCGGTTGTGGCAAGACCACCCTGCTGCGGATGGCCGCAGGATTTGAAAAACCCGATGAAGGCCGCGTCCTGCTGGACGGGCGGGACATCACCCGACTTCCACCCGAGCAGCGCCCGCTCAACACGGTGTTTCAAAACTACGCGCTTTTCCCTCATCTCAGCGTGCGGGACAACGTCGCCTTTGGATTGAAGATCGCGAAAATGCCCAGAGCGGAGATCGACCGTGAGGTGGAGCGCATGCTCGCCCTCGTCGATCTCACATCCCACGCCGACAAGATGCCCGCAAAGCTTTCCGGGGGGCAGAAACAACGCGTCGGGATCGCCCGTGCCTTGGCAAATAAACCACGGGTGCTTTTGCTGGATGAGCCGCTTGCCGCGCTCGACCTCAAGCTACGCCAGCGGCTCCTCCTCGAGCTTGATGCCATCCATGATGAAGTGGGCATCACTTTCCTCTACGTCACCCACGATCAAGGCGAGGCCATGTCCATTTCAGATACCATCGCGGTGATGAACAAGGGCAGCATCGAACAGATCGG
>JBBRIB010000403.1:0-3132 GCA_038221745.1 Verrucomicrobiales bacterium | reverse complement strand
TCATCGTCCGCTCCGTCGAAGGGACAAACCTTCTCGTCGTTTCTCCTACCCACTGATCACCGCCACCTGTTAGCCCCCATATATTTATGCCTAATTTCACCATCATCATCCTGATTGCCATTCTCGCCTTCGTTGTCTTTGGCACGCTCGTTTTCATCGCCAGCCGTTACCGCCGCTGCTCCTCAGACCGCATCCTCGTGGTTTATGGAAAAGTCGGCGGGCAAAAATCCGCGAATTGCTTCCACGGCGGTGCCGCATTCGTCTGGCCCGTCATCCAGGACTTCGCCTACCTCAGCCTCACCCCCATCCCCATCGATATCCAGTTACGCGGTGCCCTTTCCCAGCAAAACATCCGCGTAAACACACCGTCCACCTTCACCGTCGGCATCAGCACTGAACCAGGCGTGATGGAAAACGCCGCCGAGCGCCTCCTCGGCCAAAACATGACGCAGATTCAGGAACTCGCGAAGGACATCATTTTCGGCCAAATGCGCGTCGTCATCGCCACCATGCCCATCGAGGAAATCAATGCGGACCGTGACAAACTCATCGCCAACATTGCCAACGGCGTCGAAGTCGAGCTTCGCAAAGTCGGCCTCCGCCTCATCAACGTCAACATCCAGGACATCACCGATGAATCCGGCTACATTGATGCCCTCGGCCGTGAAGCCGCCGCCCGCGCCATCAACGAAGCCAAAGTCAAAGTCTCCCAACAAGAGCGCGACGGCGACATCGGAGCTGCCCAAGCCGACCGTGAAAAACGCGTCTCCGTCGCCGCCGCCATGGCGCACGCCGTCCAGGGCGAAAACGAAGCCGCCGTGCAGATCGCCAACTCCAATGCCTCCCGTCGCGAGCGCGAGGCCGAGGCCATGAGAATCGCCACCGCTGCCGAAAAGGTCGCTGCCGCCAAATCCCTTGAAGAATCCTACGCCTCAGAAGAATCCGCCGAACGCCAGCGCGCCAAACGCGATGAAGCCACCCAGATGGCCACCGTCATCGTCGAGGCGGAAATCCAGAAAAAGAAAATCGAAGTCCTTGCCGAGGCCGAGAAAACCCGCGTCCGCCTCACCGCCGAGGCCGACCGCTTGAAAATCGAACTCCAAGCCGAGGCTGAAAAACGCCGCATCGAGCTCACCGCCGAGGGCGATGGTGCCCGCCAACGCCTCACCCAGCAGGGCGAGGCCGATGGACTTCGCGCCGTCATGGAAGCCCAGGCCGCCGGCACACTCGCCCAGCTTCAGGCCCGCGCCGATGGCTTCCGCGCTATCGTCGCCGCCGCTGGCAGCGCCGAGCAAGCCGCCAAACTCATGGTCACCGAGCAGCTCCCCAAGCTCATCGAAGAACAGGTCAAAGCCATCTCCAATCTCAAGATCGACAAAATCACCGTCTGGGACAGCGGAGCCGGGGCTGATGGAAAATCCAGCACCGCAGGCTTCCTATCCGGTCTCGCCGCCTCCATCCCACCGCTCCACGAGCTTGCCAAAAACGCCGGCGTGGATCTCCCCGCCTACATGGGCAAGCCTAACAAAACTCCCGCGAGTGCCGCTTCATTGGATTCACCCGATAGTATCTGACTTTCTGCTGACTCATGCCACCCACGCCCCTCGAACTCCAGCTTCGCGACGGCACTCCCGTCCTCGTCCGCGCACTGGTGCCTGAGGATCGCGAGGGCCTTGCAGAAGCCTACCGCCGGCTCTCGCCGCAAGCCCGCTACAATCGCTTCTGGACGCACACCGGCGAGGTCATCGGTGAAAAAATGTTAGATCGGCTGCTCGATTTGAATCCGGCCACCCATCAGGCATGGGCCGTGCTCGATCCCTCCCGCCCCTTCCCCGGCACGGGCGTGGCGAGTTGGTGGCGCAGTTCTCAAAATCCCGATGAGGCTGAATTTTCCGCCACGGTTCTTGATGGCGATCATGGCCGCGGTATCGGCACCCTGCTGCTCGCCATGCTTTGGCTCACCGCCTTCAAACAAGGCGTGCGGCAGTTCGTCGCCTACTCCCTCACCGAAAACCACCAAGCCAGCACCTGGATGCTCGATTGCGGTGCCCAAAGCCACTGGGATGGCTACCAAAACGTCTATCGCTGGAATCTGGAAAACCTCGATCTCCTGCCAGACACACCCGCCGCCGCAGATCTCGCAAATTGGTTGGATTTTCTCGCCGCGGAAATCCTGGGTAGCGGCTGAAGTTTCTAGCCTGCGCCCCCGGCGGTGGCGCGCAGCCTTTTGGCGGAGGATGACCCGTCCGGTAGCACACGGTTTCCCAACTACACACCCATCATTTACGGGCATGGATCATGATCACCTTGGAGGTGGGGATCCAATTCTCGTAATACGGCGCGCTGAGAACCAGCCAGTTGGCGTCCATCCGGACCAATATCCCCTCCACGGTATTCGGAGCGCGGAATCCCGTCACGATGTTCTGGGTTCCAGCGGTCACTGGATTGAGGATTTGGAGCGGATCGACCGTGACCACGCAGGTCCGGTTGAGGAGAGACTCCGCCGGGTCGATGGGCAGGGTGAATGATCGGGTGGGAGCATTGACGCTGGCCCGGACTCCTGAAGTCCAGAGCGCAAGCGTGATAAGGGCGGCTGCTCCGGCGAAGAAGAGCAAGGTTGGTTTTTTCATCGCTAGGGTAGTGGGGGGTTGGGGGTTGATGCAGGGGGGCACCACAGAGGCTTTCCCGGCGATTTGGAATCCTAGCACGGATTTGTCTTGATGGAAAGGCGTCGATGAAGATTTTCGTCCACCCGCCAACCGCGAAGGACCACCCCGAAACTTGACAGTATGCACAATTTGGGGCGGCTGCATACTCATGAAAGCACGCGTCCCGATCACTCTCGATCCGGAAATTCACCGACTCGTCAAGCAAACCGCGCGGAAGAAACACACCACCGTTTCCGGTCTCATTGAGTCCCTGCTGAAATCTGAAGCTGTGCCCCAAACGAAAGGAATCGTCGCCAGCATGGCGGGGAGCGCCAGCCTCAGGTCAACTGTCACCTTCAATCCTTCCATTGATCTCGTCACGAACCGCTTTCTTCACTTCTGGGTTGACGACTTGCTCATTGATTTTTGCCGCATTTCGCCAGTTCCCTTCATTAAGATCATAGCGAGCTAATGCCAGGATAAA
>JBBRIB010000402.1:0-3140 GCA_038221745.1 Verrucomicrobiales bacterium | reverse complement strand
GCCGAGGTAGTGCCCGAGTTCATGCAAAAACGTGGTGCCGACTTCATCGAGGTAGTCATGTTCCTCCTCATCCGCACATTCCCAGATATTACGCAAAAACAGCCGAATCTTGGGGATTTCTCCTGAGCCGTCCTCATCCAGTGCGCACGGCCCTTCGAAAAGCCCCAGCTCGTCGCCTTCGAGGAATTCATCCTCCAGCCCCTGGCCAGGCTGTTCTTCGAGGGAGGTTACCACCTTGTTTGCCGCCTCCCGCACATCATCCGGTAAAATTTTCACCAGCGATTTCAACTCCTCATCCGCCCACCGGCTCAATGTTTCAAATTCCATGGCCACTAGCTAGACAGTTCAAAACGGGGATTCAATCGCAAAACCGCGACTTGCACATGGAAGATGCTGGGCCACCCTTAAAAGTCTCATGACTATCCACACCCTCGAACAAGAACAACGCTTCCCCATCACCTTGGAAGCCGCGTGGGATTTTTTTTCCTCCCCTCGCAACCTTGATGAAATCACGCCGGGTGATTTGGGATTCAAGATTGTGAGCCTGCCCGGCGATAAAATGTATGAAGGCCAGATCATCACTTACAAAGTCATGATTTTTCCCGGTCTCTGGATGCCATGGGTCACTGAGATCAAGTCCGTGGATGAAGGGCACGCCTTTGTGGACGAGCAACGCTTCGGCCCCTACAAATTTTGGCATCACCGGCACACTTTCGAGGCGATTCCCGGCGGTGTCCTGATGCGCGATCTCGTCCACTATGGTCTGGGGTTCGGCCCCTTTGGCGCGATTGCCCACAAGGTCTTTGTCGGCCCGAAATTGAAAACGATCTTCAATTTCCGCAAAGCCGAACTCACCCGGAAATTCGGCACGCTTTAAAAGCCGATTGTCAGGCCAACGCCAACAGCGACTCGTCCCAATCCTTCCACACCGGATCAAGATTCTGGCTTCGCAACATCGCCGCCACCTCGGCGGGGCTGCGGGTGTCGTGGATTTGAAATTGCTCGGTGGCTTTCTCACAGCCGGATTTTTTTTCAATCTCCACGCGGCGGCCTTTGACGGTGAGGTGGAGATCCTCGCTGCCCGCACCCGTGTAGCCACCTGGCTCGGTGCGTGCGCCGGCGGACATGTGGGTGACACCCAGCGTGGCCATCGCATCGCGCAAGGAGGCTGGCTCGCGGGTGGAAACCACGATTCCCACTTGCGGGAAAAGAATCCGAAAAACCGTGATCAAGCGCACCAACTCGCGGTCTGGTAGATAGAGCTCCGGGTCTGGCGAATATTGATAGTTTCCCGCATACGGGCGCATCCGGGGGAAGGCCACGGTGTATTGGGCCTTCCAGCCGTGACGATAGAGATACTCCAAATGGGCACAAAGCGCGAGTGCCTCATAGCGCCAATTCGCAAGGCCGAACAAGGCGCCGATCCCGATCCGCCGGAAGCCGCCCGCATACGCCCGCTCGGGGCAATTCAAGCGCCAGTCAAAATTTTTCTTCGGCCCGGCGGTGTGGAGTTTCTGATAGGTCTCGCGATGATACGTTTCCTGATAGACCACCAATCCTTCCGCGCCATGACCGACGATTTCCGCGTATTGCTCATCCTCCATCGGTCCTACTTCCAAGGCCAGTGTGGGGATCAGCGGCTTGAGCGCATCGAGGCATTCTTGCAAATAACCTTCGGAGACAAACTTCGGATGCTCACCCGCCACCAACAGCACGTTGCGAAATCCCAGCCCGTGCAAATGCCGTGCCTCGCGCATGACCTGCTCGACGGTGAGCGTCGTCCGAAAGATCCCGGCATCGCGTGAAAAGCCACAGTAGCTGCAATTGTTCACGCATTCGTTGGAAACATAAAGGGGAGCGAACAAGCGCATCGTCCTCCCGAAATGGCGTCGCGTGGTCTCCTGGCTCTGTTTGGCCAGGGCCTCAAGGCTGCCGATCGTCCCGGCAGAAATCATCTGCGAGAAGCGTCGCATCAAAGGAGTGGGGCACTTCATCAAATCCGGGAAAACATCCGCAAAAGCCATGGCGGGCGCAAGATGCAAGCTGCCGGGCTCCGCGTCAAAGCTGGTTTGCATTTTATTCGAAAATCGCCCCAACTCTTCTGCAAAACCCAAGCAGCAAATCACTCCGCTTTAAGATTGATGATCATCAAGGGGCTGCAAGACTCCGTGCATTGGATCTACCATGGAAAAACGATTTGCCGGAGGGATTTGATCCGATGACGGCGAAGGAATTGCGGCAAAGTTTGCGGCGGGGCAGTTTCGTCTATCCGTTTCTCGGAATCCAGGTGCTGGCCATTTGTGCGATGGTTGCGGAATTTCAACTCGGCTATGATGCACCGAGCTCCGAATACAACGGGATGCTCAATTTCTGGATGTTTCAGAATGCCGGCCCTTTCTGGGCTGTCGTCGCCGGCATTTGCCTGTTGCTCATGCCCATGACCGGGGTGGTGCTGATGGGCCAGGAACTGGAAGAGGGAAATCATGAACTTCTCCTCCTCACCAAGCTGGACCGTTGGAAAATCGTCCTCGGCAAATTCATCACCCTATGGGGGCTATGCGCACTCACTTTTGTTTCCTTACTGCCCTACGTCGTGGTGCGCTACCTCGTGGGCGGCATCGAGTGGTGGCATGAAGCTGCCTGTGCGACGACCGTGCTGGGTGGCTCTGCGATGATCAGCGCCGGGGCGATCGGAGCCTCGGCATTTCAAGGAATCGGTGCGCGGGTCGGAGTCCTCATGCTGTTTATCTTCTCCATGTTCATCGGTTCCGGTAGTGCGTTGTTAGGAGCTGGCATGGTCACGGGAGGCTGCGGGCTGATCTACCATCTCACGGCAGTGGCAGCCGTGATCTGCTATGTGGCGATGGGGATGGCGCTTGCCCGCTCGCGGCTGCGGTTGGCGATCATGGCCTATGAAGTGAAGCCCAGCGGCATGATCCTCGGGCTTCTGGTTTTCTCGCCATTCGCCATCGGGATGGTCTCCGCATTCACCCTCGGCTGGGGTGGCGGCATCGGATTGTTAGGGATGGCCTTGGTGGCGCTAAAGCTTGACCTCACGCCCAAGGCCCCCAGCAGCCTCAAAGCGCCCCCAGCGAATATCCCAAATGCGCTTTCATCTTGAACGGAAAAGCCAAAGCACT
>JBBRIB010000401.1:0-3147 GCA_038221745.1 Verrucomicrobiales bacterium | reverse complement strand
GGGAGTGCTCCTGAAGAAGCATTTCATCCGCAACGGATTGACTTTTTGACCCGAGCAATCCCCGGCATTTGGTTCCCCCCCCGGAGAACCAGAAGATCTATTGCGCGGAACGTGCCAGAATCTGGATTATCATATAAAGGATTGATTATCAAAGATTTATTAATCGTCTGTAAGATTCAACCCATGATTTTTTGCCATAGAATCCGGCAAGAGTTGCGGCTTGAGTCGCAGGAAATGCAGGTGTGGAGGGTCGGGGAATTGTGGGAATGAGGGTGTCAGGCCTGAATCCAGAATCCAGGGATTGGGGAAAAGAAGGAGGCAGCCGCTCGTTTTCCATTTAGTTAAGATATCTGAATGATTGACGTGCTCCTAATTAACCCCTAGTTTCCCATTCAAGACCATGGTTGACGAATGCATCTCCTTTTCCTGTCCCACTTGTGGGATCAAACTGACGGTGCCCCGAGCACTTGCGGGGGTCGTCGGACCCTGTCCATCCTGTCGGAACCCGATCCAGGCACCGATGGCCCCTGCACCACCGCCACCCGTTTTGATGCCTGAACCGGCTCCGGTTCAAGCTCCGGTTCAGGCTCCGCCTCCGGCCCTGGTTCAGGCGAGAAGTGATGAGTTTGTCCCACCTGTTTTACCAGCGGCTTTGCGCCCTGAGCCACGCCAGCTGCCGAGTCGGGCTTCGCACACGGAGCCGCTGGCCAAACAGATGCCAGAACCCAGCACGGTGGAGGCTTTCTCAAAGCCAAATCCGCTGCCGCGCCACCCACAGCGCAATGGGCCATTCAGGCGATTTATGTTAGGTATCCTTTTCGTCGTGCTTTCCGGTGCGCTTATCTACGGCGTTCTAACTGTTTTGAAAAATCAAGAGCAGGTGCTGGGAGAAAAAAATGTGAAGCCATCTTCGGGAACGGTGCTGCCGATTCTTCCCGAGAATGAGCCACCGGCCAAAACGCCTCCTTCGGCCGTGATCAAAGAAGCTCCTGCTCTGCCGGTTCCAGCGCCGGAGCTCCCATTGTTTGCTCCGCCGCCTGTGGAGGTGCCGGATGGAATAGAGCCGATCATGCCGGCGATCGCGGGTTTGGAGGTCTTGGAGAAGTTTCTAGCAGCCTCGAGCCTGGCAGAAAGGCTGCCGATGATGGAAACGAAAACGTCCGAAGCGGAACTCGGAGGCTCCGTACTGGCCGCTCCCTTGCCGCCGCGGCGGAGTATCCTAATCGATGCGCAGGAGGCAAATGAGGTGGAAGGGGTGATTGATATCTATTACAATGTGGATTTCGAGGGACCGAACGGGCAGCTCAATCCGCAGACGGTGTTGATGAGGAAAAGGGGCTCGGCCGAGCCGAAAGTGGTGGTGGATCCGTTTCTTGATTCATTTGGTGGACGGCTTTTGGCCTATGTGGCCAAGCCTACGGACACCGGCGGCGTGTTTCAGGTGGTCATCTCGGCGGTGGCCTCCTGCAATAATGAAAACGTCCCGGACCGTGAAAAGAAACGAACCTTGAAATTGCTTGCGAGGGATAATACCCGTGAGATCGCCCAAGCCTACTTCGGCCTTCAATCGAAGATTGGTCTGATGCTGGAAGATGGAACCTTCAGCCTGAGCTACGGCAAAGCAAAAGCCTGCACAGTCTTGCTGCGTTGGAACTTGGAGGACAATCCCGAGAAGCCTTATCTTGAGGCGCTGGACATAAAGCGCTTCGATTGGAACCCCTAACATGAGCACCCTGTAGCGGCGCGTCTGTGACCGCCGTTGCCAATAAGACGCCAGGAAGCCTCGCGCCACGCACCACTACGACACTCGCGGAGTGCCGTTACAGGCCTCACTAAAACTCTCCTTGCGATAAGATGTTAGATTTCGGGATGCGGCCTGCTTCGTTAAGGGCTCTCCAACCACCTTTCAATACAGAGACTTCCGCACCGAGGTCCAGGGCGATGATGCGCTTGGCGATTTCATGGCTGAGGCCGCAGTTTTCATCGCTGCAATAGACGATGACGCGGGGAGTTTCCAACACCCGCATGGCGACCCCGGTTTCAAAGGCTTGCATGTCTTCGGTGGGATCAAGATTCCAAAGGACGGAGCCGTGGAGTCCGTCTTTTTGCCACTGCGCTCGTGATCGCCCGTCCACCCAGAGGATGGCGATGCCGGTAGGGGCTTGCGAGAGGCAGATTTCGCCGGGTTTGAGTGAGGTGGGATCGCAGACGAAAGCGCGCTGGGGGGGGCCTTTGATCAAATAGGTCGCACCAGCGGCGGTCAGCGAAATTGCGCCGATGGCGACAAACTGCGCGAGTGCATTCATGGCTTGATGGCGGCAGCTTCGGCAGGACTTGGCCTGCGGACGACGGCGAAGGCCTGCTGGGTTTTATGCTTGGGCAAGGGGCAATCGGTCTCGATGCGGATGACACCGATGCCGGGGGAGTTCACATTTCCGGGAGTGACGATGAGTTGGTAATGCCTCCCTTCAATGAGGGTTTTGAGTTCGCAGGTAAACTCGATGGAGGAACATTTCGCCTCGGTGACGCGGATGGTTTGGCCTTCGATAATTTTGATTTCAATGGTCTGAGGTTCTCCTTTGCCGCCGATGTCCCATTTTAAGGTTTTGGGTTCCACAGCGATCAAAACCGGGATATTGACGCGGAGTTTGAGGACGGCGGAGGGCTTGTCTTCGGGGTCTTGATCGAGCCAGAGGGCGATGACCTTGTCCACGGAGCCGGAGAAGTTCGCCATCTCGAATTTTGCGCGGATGAGGCCGGATTCGCCGGGTTCGTAGCGGAGTTTTCCGTTCGAGATCTCGACGGCCACACAACTGCAGCCGGGATCGCTTTTGATGATCTGGATGGGCTTGTCACTTTTGTTGGTAAATTCAAAATCCGCGGTGACGCTCTCCACATCGGCAGGCGCGTTGATCTCTTGAGAGGCTTTTGGGAAATCAAGACCCGCCGCGTGGCTGAGGCATGCCGCGATGAGCCAGAGAGAAAAAATCTTTTGCATGGGCTTACTTAGAGCCTGCTTTTTCACTTTGTGCAAGTGCAACGGCGACGATTAGCCTGCCGCCGCGCCACTCGGGGCCGAGGATGAAGAGGGGGCGATTGCCTTCGAGGCGGGCATCGGTTTTGAGGATTTTTTTACGGCTGAGCCAG
>JBBRIB010000400.1:0-3150 GCA_038221745.1 Verrucomicrobiales bacterium | reverse complement strand
GCGCTGAGGAGAACCCAGCGCATCCAGCGCGGCGTTTCACAGTGGCCATTTATACAAGCGGGCATTGGGGGAGAGTAACTGGCATTTTTTGGAGCGCAAGCGGGGGAACTGAAATCCACGGACCCGGCAGGGCGAGCGGGTCTATTGGAAAAAGCGGGTGAATTTCCCCTTGGCCGGATTCTTAAGATGGCTAAGGTCCAGCACAGATGACGTTTGCAAATGTAGAACTTCTAGCAGCTGGCTTGATTTTATTAGTGGTGGGGGCGGATTGGCTGGTGAAAGGGGCCTCACAATTGGCCGCAGCTTTCGGCATTTCCCCCTTGATCATCGGACTTACGGTGGTGGCTTACGGCACCAGTGCTCCGGAGATGGCGGTGAGCGTTTCCTCCGCTTTCAAAGGGCAGGCAGACTTGGCTCTCGGCAACGTGGTGGGTAGCAATATCTTCAACGTGCTTTTCATCCTGGGCATTGCGGCTGTGGTGACTCCGCTCATTGTCAATAAACAGTTGGTGCGGCTTGATGTGCCGGTGATGATCGGGGCCTCCTTCCTCCTTCTGGCGTTGGGGTTTGATGGCAGCATCAGCAGGTTTGATGGGATCATTCTTTTTGGCGGAGCGATCGGCTACACCGTGTTTTTGATTTTTGAAAGCCGCCGTGAGCAGAAATTGGAGAGTATCGTGAAGGCTTCTGATGCTCCCGTTGAGGAGAAGACCAATTGGTATGGCAACCTCGCTTGGATCCTTCTCGGATTGGTTGCCCTGGTGACTGGCTCTCGATTGTTGGTGGACAGCGCGGTTTCGATTGCCCAGTTCTACGGGGTTTCCGAACTGGTCATCGGTCTCACCATTGTGGCGGCTGGCACGTCTCTACCCGAAGTGGCAACCTCGGTGGTGGCGGCAATCAAGGGTGAGCGCGACATCGCGGTGGGCAATGTGGTGGGCAGTAATATTTTCAATATCCTTTCGGTGTTAGGCATGTCTTCCATCGTCTCACCAAATGGCATCGGGGTCATGCCGCAAGCGTTGGCGTTTGATATCCCGGTGATGATCGCCATCGCAGTGGCCTGCTTGCCGATCTTCTTTGCTGGATTCTCCATCAGCCGCCTCAATGGAGGGATCTTCCTGGCCTTTTATGTCACCTACGTGGTTTATCTGATTTTCCACTCAACGAATAATGAGGCTCTCAAGCCTTTTCAGACAGC
The DNA here is from genome assembly GCA_038221745.1 of Verrucomicrobiales bacterium. Lineage (GTDB taxonomy): Bacteria > Verrucomicrobiota > Verrucomicrobiia > Verrucomicrobiales > Akkermansiaceae > Luteolibacter. The sequence continues at coordinate 1,949 of JBBRIB010000400.1, read as the reverse complement.
ACTCATCTACGGTGTGGCACCTCTCACGGTTTTCAGTCTGATTTACATGACGATCTCAGGCTTTCGGAAAAATAAATCCCTCGCGTGAATCACTGCGCCAGGCTGCGGATGAAGCTTGAGAAAAACCCCGCGCCCTCTTGGAGATCCGTGAGGGTGATGAACTCATCCACCGTGTGCGCTTGATCGATGGAACCGGGGCCGATGCAGACACTCGGCACCCCGCCGTGGGAAAGGTGGGCGGCATCGGAAAACCAAGGCGCTCCCGCCAATTCAGTGCTCGCGGCAATTCCTAACAATTTTAGAATCATCGGGTGATCGACCGCTGTTTCCATCGGAGGATTTTCATGGGGCTGGATGATCTCGATGGGTAAATCGTGAAACTCGATGGTTTCTGCGAGTAACTTCAGCGCTCCACCTTGCGCGGAGAGAGCAGGGGTGATGCGGATATCGATGATCGCTTCCGCCAGATCCGGGACGATGTTAGGTCGTGAGCCACCGCTGATCATTCCCACGTTCATGGTGGCGTGGCCGAGCACCGGGTGGACGAAGGTGGCGAGCTTCCCGCCGAGGTGATGGTCCAGACAATCCAGCGCCCGCGCCATTTTGAGAATCGCGTTTTCCCCGCGCTCGGGTTGCGAGCTGTGTGCGGCCTTGCCGGTGGCACGCAGCGTCGCCCACAGCGAGCCTTTGGTCACGTGCACCACTTGCAGGGACGTGGGCTCGCCCACCAATGCGAATTGATAGTGCTTGCCATGGCGTTTCACGAAATCTTTGGAACCCCACTGGCAGGACTCCTCACCCATGAAGGCCACAAAGTCCACGGCGATGGGTAAATCCGCGAGGATTTCCTGATTTTCGTGCAGTGCCCATAACATCGCTGCCATGGGGCCCTTGGTGTCCGAGGCACCGCGCCCCCATACTTTTCCCTCACGGATTTCCCCGCTGAATGGCGCGATGGTCATGCCGCCCACTCCTACGGTATCCAAGTGCGGGCCCAGCAAAATCCTTGGTCTGCCGTCCAATGGTGCGAAGCGCGCAATCAAGTTCGGCCGACCTGGGAAAATTTCTTCCAACACCACTTCCGCGCCGATCGATTCCAGCCAGCCTGCTAAAAAAGTCGCTATCCTTTCCTCACCTGTTAGATCGGTGCCGGGTGCATTGTCCGGGTTTACGGAAGGAATGCGGACCAACTGCTGCAAAAGAGTGACGACATCCTGACTCATGCCCACAGCCTCGCAACATCCGCGCCGTCACGCAAGCGACAAGCGGGGGATTTTCAGAATGCGGAAGGAACCCAACAATAAAGATTCTGAGCGGAGAATGGTGAAAAGTTTTTCACCGCCAAGACGCCTAGAACGCAAAGGAAAGAGACGTTTGCGACTCCATCACTCAATTCCATCTCCCGACTCTCTTATTCTTCCTGTTTATCTCCTGTTCTTCACTTGGCGTCCTGGCGGTCTTGGGGTCTTGGCGGTTAAACCTCTTTGGATTCAATACCTGAGGTTATCTCTCCAAAGTGTAAGGATTTTGACGGCTTATGGCTACTCAGGCAGCGGCAGATCGTAGGACGTGGGGAAGGCGAGGGAATCATCGGTAGCAGGGGCCATTTCGGGGAGGCCGCGGCAGAAGATGGTGTTCATGCGGTCAAGGTAATTGGAGAGGTCATCTTTACGCCGGAAGGGGTTCGACTTGAGGCGCTCCTTGAGGCGCATGTAGTCATCGAAAACGCCGCTGGTCTCGCGGGCGCGGGTGATTTCAAACCAATCGAGGAAATCGCGGGCGCGGTGGGCTTTGGCGGTCATGGTGGTGCGTGATTCTTCGACGGAGGCGAGGCGGGCGGCGAGGTCTTCGGTTTTCTGAGAAGACATGGCGAGAAGGATGAGCTGGTACTCGGCAAGGATGGGGCGGTAGGACGGGAAGCAGCGGTAGCTGAGGCGGACGAGCGCGTC
>JBBRIB010000399.1:0-3168 GCA_038221745.1 Verrucomicrobiales bacterium | reverse complement strand
CATCGGATGAGTAGGCGTTGCCCTTGTTGATGAGGGTTTGGATCATCGCGATCTGTTGCGGGATGTGCTCGACGGCGCTTGGCTCGATGTGGGGCGGGAGCAGACCGTGTTTTTCGCAATCGGCATGGAATTTCCCGGTCCAGCCCGCGGTGAAGGCGGTGAGGGATTGGCCGGTAGATTGGGAATCCCGTATGGTTTTGTCGTCCACATCGGTGATGTTGCGGACGTGGAGGGTGCGGGTGCCGCCCGTCTCAAGGGTGCGGCGGAGGACGTCTTGGAGGACAAAGGTGCGGAAGTTTCCAATGTGCGCCGGGCCGTAAACCGTGGGGCCGCAGCAATAGAAACGGAAGGTGGTGCCGTCGATGGGGGAGAGGTTTCGCTCGGTTCGGGAAAGCGTGTCAAAAAGCCGCATGGCGGGATTTAGGCAGCGTGTAGCGGCGGGGCAAGCGTGGGATGTCCAAGAACCGGAGATTTCTGGAGGGCGTGCTCAGCGGGGTGCTTTTGGTGTGGCCTGAAGGTAAATCACTTTCGGGGCGCTGCCTTTTTCAAGAATCTCAATCGGGACGGGCTGGGTGAAATTTGTGGTGAATGAGGATGGTGCGCCCGGTTGTGAATCAGGCCTCGCAGAGGCACGATATGCCCAAGCCGCGAAGGCTGGAGAAATGAGAAGAAGCGTAAAAAAAATCGATTTCATTTTAAGAAACGCGTGAAACTTGCCGAGAAATTAGTAAGATTTTAAAAATAATCAAGAAATACTAAATAATTTGTGAATTTCAGGGGTTGGGTTTGGAGCGAATTCGGTTTACCCTAGGAGCAGATGAGCGAGGTGAAGGACGAACGGGTGAAGCAGGTGGTAGTAGGCGCAGGAGTCTTGATGACGATCGCAGTTCTGGTGCCAAGCGCCTTGGTAGGCTGGCGGTTGGTGCCCGGTATATGGGGTGAGTGGCTGGGTATGGTGATCGGATTGATGACGACGCCATTCGTGATGGAGACAACATTTGTAATCTTAGGCATCGTTTTGATCATCACGATCAATCACTGGCGGCGAATTAAAGAGGGCGACGACTTCGTTTTTCTGGAGCAAATCGATGCGCAAGATGCCCCGAAGGATTTGCCGGATCATGCGAAGTGGGCTCTGTATCGGGAAAAGCCACAGGATCCCATTGCACTTTCGCTGCTGGAAAAGGCCGAGGGGGCGCTTGCGATCAGCGATTATGCGATGGCCACCCAATGGATCAGCGAGATGGATAGCACTGAGCTTAAACAAGTTGAGACGTTGAACTTGCGAATCGAGCTGGCGGAGGCCACCGGAAAAACGGAGTTGTTCGCCGAGCTAAAAGCTGAGCGTGCCCATAGATTGGGGAAACTATCTTGATCAATTGAACACTACGCGATAATTCACTTTTATGTAATTTCTATTTGAAGGAGACTTTGACCAATGGGTAGCGATATAAAAACGGTCAACGAAACCATCTTCATGAAGATGGCGTATGGCGACACCGAGGGTCTGAAAAAACTGGCGTTCGATTACTTTAACGACACGCGTCGGCAAATGACCGGTTGGCTGGCATTGATCGAATCCAGCAATTTCGGACAACTGCGGGATGATTTGCATCGCTGCAAGGGGGGAGCTTCGCTTTTTGGATTGGAGAGGATTGTAGCGGTGATCGGTTCTTGCGAAAGCGCGACGGTGATTGAGGCCAAAGGCTTTGATGTTGAGGCTTTTGAGAAGGAATTGACGGCGGCGGAGCAAGCGGTGCTGGCGCTCCCGGATTGAAAAACCGCGATGGCAGGCCTCGTCCAATCTCCGGAGAAAGAGCTTCGTTTCACCCGCTCCGGCCAGGCGGTAGGTTTCTGGATTCTCTCTGCAGTTCTCACAGCCGCTGCGGTCACTTTGTTGGCTACGGCGATTTACCGAGATGTAAATCCACACATACCCCACCCCGCATGGGCCTTGGTGCCGGTGGGCCTTGCGGCAGTAATGGCCCGCTTGGCGTTTAGCCTCACCAAGCACGCGTATCTCATTCTCACACCGCTTGGGATTGAAATTTTCCCGTTTTATCGGCCCGCGCAGGGGATGCAGTTGGTGACGTGGCAGGAAGTGACTTCTGCCGAAGTGAATGAAAAATTCACCCAACTTGCCCTCCATCACAATACGGAGAAAACCTCGGGAATTCGCCTCTCGCTGAGGCCGATTCGCGCAGATCGAAGGAGCTTGCTTGCCAAAGCGGTGATTGGGCGGCTATCTCCGGGCAGCCCGAACGGCTGACTTCCATCATGCGCCATCACTCTAGACAAATCCTCACCGTAGAAGAAACCTTTGGCCAAAACGGCTGGCACTGCGAACTCGTTGAGGGCAAGGACGTGCTCCAAGCGGGCTTCGATGCCCATCACACACGCGTCGCCCTGATTGCCCAAGCCTACCCCCAGCTCAATGCCTTGGCGGTGGTTTCGGAATCCAAAATGGCGTTGAGCGAGGACCATTTGCCCGTCGTTTTAGAATTGCTCGCCCGTGCGAACAAGCAGCTCACCTTGGGTGGCTTCGAGTATGATCTGGATCGCGAGTTTCTCGTTTTCCGCATCACCAATTTGTTTGAGCGGGAAAAGTTCGACTCGGATATCATCTGCTCGATGGTGCATTGTGCCATCGCAGAACTCGACCGGATCACCCCCTACGTGGGCGTTGTTAGAAACACACCTGCGGATTTGTTGGGTGATCTGGATTTACCCAGACTCCTGATGCGTGAGGATATCATTCCTCCAGTGCCGGGGGATGAGGAGGAAGAAGAGTATTGATGCGCAAATCTAGCCGCTGGTCATTCGATTGGGTTTTGCTACGGTTTGGAAATGAAGTTGAAGTCATACTGTTGGATGCTGGGTTTTTCGCCTTTCGCCTGCATGGCGGCGGAGCATCCTGCGAACACTTGGGAATGGACCTTGGAGAGTGGCTATCTCTGGAATGTGGGTGGCAATACAGACATCGACTACGAGATCATTCCCACCCAGCTCACCTTGCGCACGCCCGTGGTGTGGACCTGGTGGCAAGATGCGGATGGAGCGAAGCTGGTGGTGAGAAGTCGCATCTCTGCGTTGTTGGAAACGATCACCCGCGGCCCGGAAGATCTCTATCTTGGCGTGGCGGCCGCGCCCTCGGTTGAGTATTGGTTT
>JBBRIB010000398.1:0-3177 GCA_038221745.1 Verrucomicrobiales bacterium | reverse complement strand
GGAAGTGAAGGACTTGGACATTGATTTGATCGACCGGATCAACCCGTTTGGAGAGGCGTATGCGATTCTGGCAAAGTCGATGAGCGAGGAGCGCCTCAAACAAGTGGCGGCGATCATTGCAGCCAAACGGATCAATCTCACGCTCGAAGAAGCGCGTGAACTTGCCAAGCGGGCGCTACGATTTAAGAATGAGAAAGGACGCTTGCCCGCCTTGACAGCCGCTGATCCATGGGAGAAGCGAATGGCTGGGGGAATTGCGTTCCTGCAACGCAAAGCAAAGGAGGCACAAGATGGCTGAGAAAATCACTGATGAAGATCGGGAGCTGTTGGGAGTCCTCGGCGTGGAAACCACGTCCGCGAAGAAGGCGGCACGGACGCCGGAAGAACAACGGATAATCGCCGGATTCGAGGAGATCGAGCGGTTCGTGGAAGAACATGGCAGGGTTCCGCAACACGGGGAGGAACGCGATATTTTCGAGCGCCTCTACGCAGTCCGTTTGGACCGGCTCCGGGAACTGAAGGAATGCCGCAAGATTTTGAGAGATCTGGATCCGCGAGGACTGCTAGGCTTGGAACCGGGTGTTTCTTCGAGTGTTGTCCGGGAAGAACCGTCTGATGTGGAACTGCTGGCATCCTTGGGGGTGGATGTGGATCAGGAAGCGGATGTGACCGAACTGGTCCATGTGCGCTCACGCGAAGCGATTCGGGCGGCGGAGGAAGTTGCTCAAAGGAATCCGTGCAAGGATTTCGAAGAGTTCATACCGACCTTTGAAAAGGTGCAGAGCGAGCTGACCTCCAGGGTGCGACAGACTCTGAAATACAAGGACAATGCCGAGGTGAATGTGGGCGACATTTTTATCCTTGATGGGCAGAAGGCACTCGTGGCGTCGAAAGGTGAGCCGTTCACGAACTATTATGGTCGGCCGGATAGCCGGTTGAGGGTGATTTACGATAACGGGACGGAAAGCGATTTGCTCGTTCGCTCGCTCCAGCGTGCCTTGAACAAGGATAAGGCCAGCCGCCGGATCACCGAGCCGGATCTTGGACCGCTTTTTTCAGATGAGGAATCGGACGACGACTTCCCGACCGGCTTCATTTACGTGCTCCAAAGCAAATCCGAGCACCCGTTCATCAAAGAGAACCGGAGTGTGATCCATAAGATCGGGGTGACCGGCGGCGACGTGAAGAAGCGGATCGCAAACGCCAAGAAAGATCCGACCTACCTGCTCGCCGAGGTGGAAGTCGTAGGAAAATTCAAGTTATCCAACGTGAACCGGAAGCGGCTGGAGAATCTGCTTCACAAGTTTTTCGCGAGCGCGCGACTGGATCTGGAATTGATGGACCGCTTCGGGGGACAGGTGGAGCCGAAGGAATGGTTCTTGCTTCCGCTTCCCGTGATCGAAGAGGCGATCAAGAAGATAAAGGACGGCAGCATCGGAAATTTCCAATATGATACGAAGACGGCGCAGATCGTTGGTTAGGATTTCTCTTCCCGTAGGATGGTGTCTCGTGAGAACGGGCGCTTTACCTCACCACTTCGGTGCCGACGCCGCCGTCGGTGAAGATTTCCAGCAGAAGGGCGTGGGGGAGGCGGCCATCGACGAAGTGAACCTTACGCACGCCGGCGTTCAGTGCATCCACGGCGCTGCGGATTTTGGGGATCATGCCGCCGGAGATGGTGCCATCCGCGATCATGGCGTCGGCCTCTTTGCGGGTGACGGATTTGATCAAGGTGGAGGGGTCTTTGGGATCGGAGAGGAGGCCGGGCACGTCTGATAAATAGACGAGTTTGGCGACGCGGAGTTCTTTGGCGAGCGCGGCGGCGGCGAGATCCGCATTGATATTGAGGGGCCGCCCGGTGGCGAGCTCTGCGGCGAGCGGGGAGATGACGGGGACGATGCCTGCATTGTGCGCGGCATCCATGTGGGCCATTTGGCAGCCCACCACTTCACCCACGCGGCCGATATCGATGCGCTTGCCATCGGCATCAGTGCCCTTGATTTTCTCACCGAGGAAGACATCGGTGCCGGGGATGCCGACGGCTTTGCCGCCGTAATCGCGGATCATGCGGACGAGACCGGGGTTGATTTCTTCTGATAGCACACGGGCCACGATTGCGATGGCCTCATCGGTGGTGACACGGAAGCCACCGACGAATTTCGCCTCAAGACCTGCGGCTTCCATGGCGGCGGAGATCGCCTTGCCGCCGCCGTGGACGACGATGGGATTGATGCCGGCCACCTCGAGGAAAACGATGTCCCGCATGACTTTGGCAACAAGCGCCGGATCTTCCATCGCGGAGCCGCCCATTTTGATGAGGAAAGTTTTCCCGCGGAAGGCTTGGAGGTAGGGCAGCGCTTCGATGAGGGAGTTGGCTTTTTCGATAGGGTCCATGGGGAAAAATCAGGATTCGGCGGGGGGCTTTTTAGCGCGTGGTTTGCGGGGTGTCGCGGCTTTTTTTACGGCGGCTTTTTTCGCAGGTGGATTTTCGGTGGCGATCTTCTTCGCGCGCGGGGCGCGGGGTTTCTTTTCCTTGGGTGGGGGAACGGGCGCGGCGGCCAGCTCCATTTCAACGGGCAAGGGTGGGGTGGCTTCGGTTTTCGATGGGGTGATGGGATGTGGTTGTTTGAAAACCTTGCTCGTGCAGAAGGCCGCAAGGATGGCCGCCAGGGCAGGGAGGCCGGGGAGCCAATGCGCGGCCATGCCCACACCGATCCATTGGGCTGTCAGAATAAGCCCGCTGAGCAGCAGTAGGCCTAGATAATTGCGGAAGTCGCCAAGGGTGGAAATTACCAACAGGGCGATTACGGTGATGGCGAGCAGGCTGATTTCCAATTCCGTTTGTAGGCGTGGGTATTCGCGGGTTTGAGCGTAGGCTTCGTTCGATGCCATGGCGGCGATCATGCCTGATAGACTTGCGGAGAATGCCTGGGTGGCGGGTTCGCTGCTGGATCGATCATCGCGAAGGATCACTGGATCTGGAGCAGTTTTCGGGAAGAGATCATCGCCGCCATCAATCAAGGCTTCGGCAGAAATTTCTTTGTAGGCGGCGAGTGATTTTACGGGCATGTCCAGCCGCCCGGATTCATCGAGCGGGACGATGGGGCCGGTGGGGCCGAGTTTGATATATTTCCCCAAGTGGATCTCCATGCCATCAAGCGGGAGATTGCTGCGTTG
>JBBRIB010000397.1:0-3181 GCA_038221745.1 Verrucomicrobiales bacterium | reverse complement strand
ACCATCATCTGGAGTCATGCGGGTAGCGCTCATCCTGAGGGGTGCGCGGCCAAGGACGGGTTCTCCGTAACGCTCCCGATTTCCCAAATCCGGAATGATCCACAGGACGGCAGGTAGCTCGGCGCTCGCCAGGGCAGGAGGTGCCGCCTCGGGCGGATTTTTTAACACTTCCGCGCTCGGTAAGTACATTTCGTCGGGGGGATTTGCCTTTTTTTCGAATGCAGCTGGTTGGGCAACCCATTGGTCCCACGCGCCAGTTTCACCCGCATCGCGCAGGCTTGCAGCGCCCTCGTGCTGCGGATCGGAAACATGGATCACGTCGGTGAGGCAGCGGGCGAGAGCGTTGGCGCTCACTCCCGCTTCAGGGGCCTTAAGCCACTCAAGAGTCCGCCAGATGGCCTTTTGTGCATTACCAAGCTCGTCGGCTTGTGAGCTGGGCGGTGGGTTTCCGAGTTGAAAATCCGTGATGAGTTCGCGGGCGGATGTGTTGGACGGATCCAAGGCTGTAGCCAACGCAAGCATTTGGGCGGCGGCACGGCGGTTCGCGCCGAGGGTGGGATCCAGCCCAAGAACGAGTGATTCCAATTGATTTGAAAGGCGTGCGATCTGCTCCACCTCCAGTGGGATCCTGTCTCTGCGGAAGGGAAGCGGCCCCTCGGCAGGAGCCACAAAGCCCGCACCGACCACCAATGGGTTGCTGGCGAGAATCAACGCCATGAGGCGAAAAGGTTGGGTGAATTTCATCTGGTTCGTGATGTAAACTAGGCTTCTTTTGCGAGGTTAAGCAAGCACACATTGCAGCAAGATGGCGCACTCAGTCATTCCGACATAAAAAATCGATCAGGGCGGCGGCGGCTTTCAGCGAAATCCCGGGAAGCGCGGCTATCTCCTCAGGGCTGGCTTTTTTCACACGGGCCACGCTTCCGAATTTTTCAAGAAGCTTGCGTTTTTTGTTAGATGACATACCGGGGAAGTCGTCCAACAGGCTCTCCTTCATCCGGCGTCTATAAAGGAGCGAGTTGTAGCCATTTGCAAAACGGTGGGCTTCGTCTCGGATACGCTGGAGCAGCTTGAGCGCCCCACGATCATGCGGGATGCGGATGGACTCACTGCGGCCGGGAATGAAAACCTCCTCGTGCTGCTTGGCGAGGCCGACGACCGGTAAATCGTGCAGACCCAGAGCATTCAACTCTCTTACCGCCATGCCGAGCTGGCCCTTTCCGCCATCGACGATGACAAGATCCGGCAGGACGATTTTCGCCCGGCCCTCGCGGGCAAGCCGGCGCTGCGCCTCCAAAGGATTTTCCTGGGAAAAGTCTGCATCGGGATTCGCCGCTGAATTTTCCAACAGAATACGGGAATAGCGGCGGCGGATCACCTCGGCCATCGATGCGAAGTCGTCCTGGCCGGCGACGGTCCTGATGCGATAGCGGCGGTAGTTTTGATTGTCCGGCTTGCCATCCGTGAAGCGGACCATGGAGGCGACGATGTGATTGGAGGAGACGTTCGAAATATCGAAGCATTCCATGATGCGCGGAGGGCCGGCGAGGTGCAGTTCCTCGCCAAGCTCGGCGAGATCCTCGGTGGGCTTGACGGTGGTTTGTACGCCACGGCCGCGGGCGAATTGGCGGGTGGGGCTGAGGGTTTTTTCGAGGTTTTGAAGGATATCGCGAAGATTGGCGGCTTTTTCGAAATCGAGATTCTCTGCCGCAGTGTTCATTTCCTCACGGAGCTGATCAAAGAGATCGCGTCTGCCTTTACCCTCCAGAATGCGGCAGGCTTCTTCGATTTTGGCCAAGTAGGAGGCATGATCGATGCGCCCCACGCAGGGCGCGGAGCAATTGCGTATAATGTCCGCATTGCAGTGTTTGTAGTCGTTTTCGCCGGGATTGAGCGGGCGGCAAACGCGCAGGCCAAGTTTGCGGTTCAGCCACTCGATGGTGCTGTGGAGTGCGGTGGAATGAGGAAACGGGCCGAAGTAGCGCGAGCCATCATCCTTTTTCATGCGGGTGGTGCGGAACCGCGGCCACGGATCGGCCACGCGGATTTTTACCAGCAGGAAGCGCTTGTCATCGCGAAAAGCCACGTTGTAGCGCGGGCGGTAATCCTTGATGAGCTTACCCTCGAGCAGGAGGGATTCTTCCTCGTTGCGGACGACGTGAAATTCGAAGTCGTGGATCGAATCGATGAGCGCCCGGGTTTTCACATTGGAGCGCATTTTCTGCGATGGCATGAAATACGATGAGACGCGGCGCTTCAAATCAAGCGCCTTGCCCACATAGATGATCGATCCCAAAAGATCCTTCATCAGGTAAACCCCCGGCTTGTGGGGCACCTCGCGCAATTTGGCTTTGAAATCCGGCTCGGGCATTTGTGATGTTTATCGAAACCTCGTAAAACCAAAGATCAATCGCAAATCTTCAAAGAGGCGCTTAAATCCCCTTCCTCATATCTCTCACAATCCCCTCTATTTTTTATATTCCATCTTGGCCATATACTCAAGAGATGGGCCTGAAATCGTTCGCCTGAAATCGTGCTGGCAATTTGGGCTGTTCCAGGGGCCTCCTGCGAAATACAAATTCCTGGCAGCATGATGCGATCTAAAAACTTCCTCTTCCCGCCAACACGCCGGTTCGCGGCGGAGCCGGGGCTTGTGGGAGCGGCGGTTTTGGGGCTGCTGATGCCTTGGCTGTTCATTTCCTCGCCTGATTACCGGGAGGTTGCAGCGCTGGCTTTTGGAATCGCCGCGGGTTGTTTGGGATGGTCGATCCCTGGGTTGAAAATCGTCGTGCGCGACCTCACCGTGCGATGGGTCGCCGGATGCCTGCTCGTCGCCCACGCGGCCTCGCTGATCGGAGGGTTGCTGAATGGCGAGCCCGCCGGCAAGGCGCTGATAGGCGGGTTCTCGGGAATCATCGGCGTGCTCGGATTGGGAGTGCTGACCTGGGTGCTGCTGCTGCCCCGCTGGCGACCTTGGGCTTGGCGGACGTTCATCGCTGTAACGGTGATGTTGGTAATCGGCTCATTGTTTGGTTTTTTGGTATTCACCCGCTGGCATGAGGAACTGAACCTTCTCACGCCCCACATGGACCCGCGCCGGTTGGGACTGGTCTGGGCCACGCGATTTCTCTCCGGCGATCTGGGAGAGCAATTCTGGGGCCATACCAACACGGCCGCCTAT
>JBBRIB010000396.1:0-3183 GCA_038221745.1 Verrucomicrobiales bacterium | reverse complement strand
TCGCTGCGGGATCGCCGAAAACCTCCAATAATCTACGGACGCGGATTGGGCCGATCTTTGGCAGAAGATTCAGGGCGACGATGGCTTCTTGGGAGGTCATGCTTTATTTCTAACAATGATTACGGTGCGGAAACCTTGATTCGTGCGGGCACGTCTCTGATCTGGATACCGGCCTTGGTGAGCGAATCCCAGACGTTGAGAAGACGCTCCAACGGAAGCTTGCGGTCTGCCTCAAGTTCGAGTTTGCGGCCGGGATTTTGTTTCTGATAGGCGGCGAGGTAGGATTCCAACAAACCCTCTGGAACCGCGAGTGAATCCAAAGTAATGTTTCCCAACGCATCCACCGCGATGACGGAGCGGGTGTCCGCTACTTGATCCGAAGGCATCTCGCGCACGGTGGGCAGCTCGATGCGGAGAACCTCGCGGGGTTTCTTGAAGGTGCTGGAGACGATGAAGAAAACGAGCAGAATAAAGAGGATATCGATCATTGGCACGATCGGCACTTCAGCCCTTTTTCGATGGTAGCGGTAAAATTGCATGGGCGGATTTACGCTTTCGGTTTGCTGCCTTGGCAGACGTGGGCAAGCTCGGAGAGAAGAGACTCCAGACGCGCGCTGATGAGATCGATGCGGCGGGTGAAATAGCCGTGAGCAATCACGCAAGGCACTGCAATGCTGAGGCCGAAGATGGTGGTGTTAAGCGCCGTGGCGATGCCGCGCGCGACGGCGAGATGGTCCGTGGTATCGCCCAAGCCCTCGAAGATTGCGACGAGGCCGGAAGCCGTGCCAAGTAACCCTAACAACGGCGCAACGGTGATCACGATATCAAGAATCCCAATCCCGCTGTGGAGCTGCGCGGCTTCCTCACGGGAAGTGGCTTCCACGGCCTGGATGATTTCCTGCTGGGGTCTCCCACGGTGTTTCACCACCACGGCGGCGAGACGGGCGAGGGTGCTCCGGCCGTTGGCTATTTCTGCGAGAATGGGCTCCGCACGATCTGCGGCGATGTGTCTTTCGAAATCACCGATCTCACGGGCAAGCGTGGGAGGGATCACCCGGCTGTTAGACAGGGAGAGAAATTTATATAAGATTGCCATCATCCCCACCACGGAAGTGATCGCGAGCGGGACCATGAAAAGGCCGCCTTTTTGCATGAAGGCCCATGCGGACTGGAGTGCGCCGGTGGAAGTCTCGGCGAGGAGGAGGTTGGGCAGGTCAATCATGTTAGAGTGTTAGAAGTAGAAATTGAAAATGATTTCGAGGGGTTCCTTGGCGTATTCTTTTTTGAGTGCGGCAGGCATCGCGGGAATTTCCGCATCGCGGATGGCATTGAGAGTGAAACCTTTCTGCACTTCACCCGTTTCCATTTCACCCACGAATTGCACGGTCTTCACCCGCCCGGAAGTCTCGACAAAGAAGCGCACGGTTAGAAATCCCGGCGTGATGAAATCCCGATGACGCACACAATTTCGCTGCCATTCTTGTTCCACGGCGCGGCTGACGATGGATTGATAGCGGCCTAACGGAGAATCCTCCACATCCAACGAGCTGCGGCCGGTGCGGGAAATGGAGCCTTGGATGGCGGCCTTGCGCTGGAAGCCGCTGAAGGCGGGATCGGCAATGACGGGCTTGGGCTTGGGGGCTTCCTCAGGCTTTGCCGGCTTCTCCGCAGGCTTCGGCAGGCTGGGCGTTTCCGCCTTGGGTGCCTCGGCGATTTCGGGAGGTTTCGGCACGGGGACATCCACAGGATTCGGACCCTCTAACAATTTTTCTCGAGGGGCTGGCATCACGAGCGTGTCTGCCGTGCCGGGTTTCTGCTGGGCTTCTGTAGGAGCGGGCGGCACGGGTTCGGCCGCACTGGCAGGCGGGGCGGGAGCTGCCGGGGAAGGTTCCGCAGTGAGCTGGCCATCGCGATAGTCACTTTCCGTGGTTTCGAAATCATCGGGATTGAGCGGTTCGCGGCCGGCTTGCGAAGGCAGCGGTGGCGCTGACGAATCCGGTGCCCGATCACTGGTGGCTTGGGTATCCCGCTCGCCTTGGAAAGCGGGTTTCTCGGGCTTCTCCGCCGTCTGATCCGCTGAGGTCCGGGCAAAACGCTTGGCATCAGGCTCCGCCGCCGTGGGAGCGAGCGTGGGTGCGGCTCCCTCAGGAAAAATCGTCACGAATTTCTCCGCAGCAGGAGGCTGAACGGAGATTTGGCGTTGATTGATTTCCCGCGTTTTGATGGCGAGGAAACCCAGACCCAGAAGAAGCCCCAAGTTCGCAAACAAGGAAAGACCCAGCGCGGTCAACCAGAGCTGACCGTCATGTCTTCGCGAAACTGAAACAGGCATTGACATCGGGGGCGACTGAGTTTTGCCCGTAAACCGCGCTGAGGCAACCCGCGATTCCTCCGTGATGGTAAAACGCGTTGACCCCTTCCACGCAAGATGCCTAGGGACTTCCCATACTGAGTTCCTTGTTCGCCCGTTGCATCGCCCCGCCGTTTCCTTTTTAGCTCTCTGCGAAACATCAATCTACTTGTCATCAAATGCCCGATTCCGAGTGGATCCATGCTGGGCTTGAGCGTGTCATTGAAAATCACCGTTCGGGCTGCGCTTTCATCCAAGATCGTGTTCTGCACGATTCACTCCAGCTTTCCAAACACCACCACTTCGAGTCCTTCAAACACCCGTCGCCACGATCATCTCGCCAGCATTTCTCGGCAGTTCGTGCACCATCACGGCCAGCTTGCCATGAAAGAGAACTATCTTTTCGGCTCCAATTCCAAACTCAAGAAAGCCCTCGGAAAATTCCACATCTACGCAGGCGACGGCCACTTCCACGCCGCCAGCTTACGTGACAAAAGAGATATTAAAAATATTAAGAACGAAATTGGGCACCTCAACACGCTCAACCTTCGGAACCAGTTTTTAAGCCATCTTGGCCTCGGCAGTGACGGCACCAAAAAGACTGCCGGACAGAGGCGGTGAAATGAAAAAAGCAAAGCGCCTCGATGAATTGGAAAAGAAAGTCAAAGCCAGAGGGGATGATTTGCCCCAGCTGCGGCAAATCTATCGAGAATCGAGCCAGTTGAGCATGAAGTTTTACCGCTGGCTAAGAAGCACCACCACGATCCGGCTCCGTGGGCGCAAGCCCAGAGCCGATTAGCCACCCTCTACGCCAATTTTTAGCCCCTACTTCT
>JBBRIB010000395.1:0-3213 GCA_038221745.1 Verrucomicrobiales bacterium | reverse complement strand
GAAGCCCAGCTCGGTGAGGAAGATGTGGCCCACGTGCGCAGACTGAATCGCTTTTCGAGGGGTATGGAGATCGCGGGAAGAACACTCATCCACTTCAGTTTTGAACCCATCAGCTTCTTGAGTGGAGTCGGGGCGCTGTGGGTGCACAAGCAATTGCAGGCCATGGAAATCGGTCACACGGTGTTGCATGGCGTTTATGACAAGCTTCCCGGTGGAGAAAAATTTTCTTCCAAAACCTTTTCCTGGGACACACCCATCCATGAGGAATCCTGGAAACATGGGCATAACGTCTGCCACCACCACCATACCAACGTCGCGGGGAAAGATCCTGATATCAATTTCGGCCCCGCCCGCTTGACCGAACAGACACCCCACCATTTTTTTCATGGGTTACAGTTTCCATTCCTGATCGCACTGCTGGCCCCGAATCTAACATTTTTCATGAACCTCCATCTTACCGGAGTGAACCAAATGTACTTCGGTGATCACAACGGGAAGCGAGAGATCGATGGCAGGGCTGCGACCTGGGCGGAAATCAAAGAGGCACATCTCAAAGCGCTCAGAAAATACATTCCCTATTATTTCAAGAATTATATATTTTTCCCGTTGCTCGCATGGTCGGGTTTTTGGAAAGTGCTATTAGGAAACTGGATGGCGGAAACTTTACGTGATCTTTATTGTGCCGCCACGATTTACTGTGGCCACGTGGGCGAGGACGTGGCGGATTATCCCGAAGGAACCCGTGCCCGAGGCAAGGGTGAATGGTATGCCATGCAAGTGGAGTCCACCAACAACTTCAAAGTTTGCCTGCCTCTTTCCATCCTCTGCGGCGGGCTGAATCTCCAGATCGAGCATCACCTCTTTCCCCGCTTGCCGCCTGCCCGATTGCGGCAGATTTCATCCGAGGTGCAAGAAGTCTGCGCGGCCTACGGAGTGACCTACCGCACGGATAGTTGGTGGTCCACACTCAGGAAAGCCCTTGCCCATATGCGCAATCTCAGCGCCGGGGAAATGGTCCGGGCGGCGGTTTGAAGAATACAAGAGAGAGCGCGAAAGCTCTGGAGTTTTTTGCACCGTAAAAGAGATGTTCGAAGCCTTTGGCCAATAATGACGGACTATCGAGTAGGTGCCCTAATCTGGTTGATGGTTAAAGCTCCTACCAAATAAAATTCTTCAGATTTAATAGGTTTTAAATCATCTGAAACACCGCGAGATTTTCCAAGCTAAGTCCCATGGACCGTAATCACGTCCTTTGACAGCCAGCGCTTCAAAAGCCGCAAATCTCCTGTGATGTTTCCGATCATCCGCCAGTTCGATTTTTCAAGCACATGGGCTTCATCCCTCGCCTCATCCACCACGCACCACGGGCGTGAGCCCGAGGCATGGATCATCCGGAAGCCGTCCGCCTCCACCACCAGGAAGGCGACGTGGGTATCGAGGCCGACGAGGTATATTCCGGGTTCGGATTTTTCCAAACCGGCGGCAAAACTACCATACTTTTGGCCGATGGTCAGAGTGCATGAGTTCTTCGGCAGAAAGCTTCTGAGGATGTTCTCAGAGGGCTGTTGGGCGAGACGATAGCGATCCAACTGAAATCCAGCATCCCTCAAGACGGTGGCCACAAAGTAGCCGCAAGCCACCCGCCCGGCGCCCGGCTTGGCGGCGGTGCCGTTGAAATCCCATGGAGTGCCCAGCCAGCAACGCATCATCGCCGGCAGCACTGTTTCCAAAATCACCCGTGCGTCCTGGATTACGATTTTCCGCTCGGCTTCATTCTTTGCCGCCGCGTGGCGTTTCGCCAGATCCAGCCGCCAGCGTTCGAGTTCGGAAATCAAAACCGCATAGGTCTCGGGGTCCGGTTTAAATGACTTCCGGGTGCCCAGAGAGATGCCAGAAATTTTCATATTCCACCAATCCGCGATGGGTGCTTTGAAAACCCACGCGCCTCCTGCGGCCAAGAGCAGCATCGCGATGAGAAATAGCCGGAATTTGCGCACAAGGTCGGCTTACTCGCAATCCGGAGGAATCACAAGCCTGACGAAAACGACGACCCCTGACAGCCGGCAACGATCAATTCCCTTGCCGTTCGCACCGCAGGTTCCCATCTTGCGCCGCCGTGGCAAGCGATCCTTCATTTTGTTCCTCTCAGAGTCGGGAAGCGCCCTGGGCAGCGGGTCTGCGGGCGGCCCGCGCGAACCTCCTGCCGGGTCTGCTTGTGCAGGGATTGATGTTGGCCTTGCTCTGCGGCTATTACTTTCATCCTCCGCTGGCCGCTAGGCTCAATGCTCTAGCAGAAATCAAACGGATCTGGAGCTACGGCTACTCGGGCCTTTCCGCCATCATCGCCGGGGCCTTGATTCCAGAGGTGATGCGGATTCTCATTTTCCAGAAAGGGCGCGTCCGCCGCTCCAATTTCAACAACCTGTTGTTCACCATTCCCTACTGGGCCACCATGGGCGTGACGGTGGATTTCTTCTATCGCTGTCAGGCATCCTGGTTCGGCGATCAAGCGACCTTCAGCGTGGTGATCAAGAAAGTGATCGTAGATCAATTTGGCTATAACATCTTATTCGCCGCCCCGGTGAGCGCGTGGCTCTACGATTGGAAAAACCGCGGCTATCCCAGAACCGGGCTGGGCGAATTTTTCACCCGGCGCTATTATCGGGAGACCGTGGTGCCGGTCTTGTTCGCGACCTGGGGTGTCTGGATTCCCCTTGTCGCCATCTTGTATTCCCTGCCCTCCACCTTGCAAATTCCGCTCTTCGCCCTCGCGCTGACGATGTGGGTGATGATCTTCACCTGGATGAGCGAACAACGTGTGACCCATAAATTCTGTTGAGACAATGCGTTGAAAAACGAAATTCCATGGATTTTCTGTTGGCATTCTTAAGTAATTGAATCACTGTTCATGGGAACTTATGACAGTGGAAGCAAAACTGGCGATTCTAGCCGATGCCGCAAAATATGACGCCTCCTGTGCCAGCTCGGGCGCACAGCGTTCAAACTCCGTCGGCGGCAAGGGCGTGGGTTCCACGGGTGGCGCAGGCATTTGTCACAGCTACGCCCCGGATGGCCGTTGCATCTCGCTGCTGAAACTATTGCTCACCAATTCCTGTATCTACGATTGCCACTACTGCATCAATCGTCGCTCCAGCAACGTCCGCCGCGCCGTCTTCACCGCGGATGAAGTGGTCAAGCTCACCCTCGATTTTT
>JBBRIB010000394.1:0-3260 GCA_038221745.1 Verrucomicrobiales bacterium | reverse complement strand
GGAAATCTTCTTCTTGGCCTTGGAGACATCTTTCTTGGAGATCTCGAATGAATCATCGAGCCGATGGCCTTGCTCTTCCTCGATCCTGGCGCGGTGCTCGGCGAATTTCGCGGCGGCTTCCGGGCTTTTCAAAACCTTCTCCTCGAACTCCTGGAGGCTGAAATTTTCCTTCTCCTCGAAGTAGGTGATCGCATCCCTCGCTGCGCTGGAGGCGTCCCACGGGGGAGCTTCATCGTCCTGGCTTTTTTTCGGAGCATCTTTTTTCTCTTTCTCAAGGAAGGCCACCGCCATGTTCGCGTATTTGTTCGTGAGGAACGGGCTATCGGTGATGGGCACCACGCCGAGGAAATCACGCACCCAAAAACGGGAATCCGAGCCGGTGCGATCAAAGGTGAGCACGTAGTAGCCCTTGGTGGCGAGGTGATTGAGAATCAGGCAGCCTTTGTCGATTTTCTCCGGGTTGATCCCCTGCTCCGTGTGCAACTCAAGGTCGCCATCGCGGGTGGAGATGCTGAGGAATGGGACGACGCTCTCGGACTTGAGAATGCAAAGTCCTTGCGTCACTTCGCCATCAATCTCGATGTTCTTGATCAGGGAAATACAAAGATCGCCGGACTTGATGTTCGGATGATTGGACTTCGCGTAGAGGCGTTTGGCGATATCGCAGCCCTTTTCCAACAACCCATCATCAGCGGCGAAAATCGCTGCCGTGTAGGCATTCATCTCATGCTGATCGAGCGAAGAATGGTGGCTGAAGCGATGCGCGGTGAGGTTTTTGAAGGGCTTGAGGAAAATGGCTGAAAGCGTTTCCTGATCCTCCTCGGCGATTTTGAAAACTTCCTTGGAAGTCTGGAGCGGCTCATCGCGCTGAGGATGGCCGACTTTGGCGAGGACCAGGCCGGAAGCCGTGGCAGAGGTAAAACGAATCTTGGCAGACATGGGGGCAGCAAGCTAGGCTGTCGGTGCCATTTGAAAACTCCCAAATGGAAAATTCCTAAGGGCAGCCCAACTCAGAAGTTGAAGGTCGTCTGCGGTGCCTTTTCTACAGGGGCATCCTCGGTCACCCCATCGCGCAAACCCACGGCGGCGAAGCGGATCAATCGCTCCAAAGAGGCCTCCATCGTCGGCCGGGATTTACCGCTCCGAAGCAGCAAAGACTGGTGTGTTAAAAGGTGAATCAACGCCCCTTGAATGAAATGGAAACGCGCTGCCAGATCCTCGGCTGAAATCTCAGGAAGCGTCTTTGCAAACGCTCGTGTAAAACGCTCGTTTACATGCAAAAATACTTCACTATAGGGCTGAGGCAGCGATTCTCCATGATCCGTAAAAATACGCCCAACTAATTGGTAATAAATTCTTTCAGATAAATTGTGCGGCGTGGATTTCCCTAATAATGGCTGGATCAGCGCCTCAAGAATTTCCTCCAAGGGAATCCCCTTTCCACCCCCTTTACGCTCGGCCATTTCCAATCGAGCCAGACGCTCTTCATGGATCGGCGTGGCATAATGGAGGATCACGGTGGCCAACAATCCCGCCCGGCTGCCGAAGTGATAATTCACAGCAGCAACGTTCATTTTCACCGCTTGGCTCACGTCCCTCACGGCGACGACGTCAAAGCCTTTTTCGGCAAACAATTGTTCGGCCGCATCGAGCAATTTTCGCTTCGCCCCAGATTCAGGAATCGTCAGTTCACGCATAGGTTCGCCCGACTCAAGCGATTCAATCCACAATGTCAAACGAACGATTCAATCTATTTGAAATCCAAACTCACTTTGATCCCATAGATGCCGAAAAGCACGGAATTGAAAGAGTCACGCAAGAAACGTTTCCCTTGGAGACGTATCTGCTTTGTTCGCGAAAAATGAAGCCTGCTTTCGTCATTTTCCTACTGCTCACTGCCGCCCACGGCCAGGAG
Source organism: Verrucomicrobiales bacterium (assembly GCA_038221745.1). Taxonomy (GTDB): domain Bacteria; phylum Verrucomicrobiota; class Verrucomicrobiia; order Verrucomicrobiales; family Akkermansiaceae; genus Luteolibacter. The sequence continues at coordinate 1,345 of JBBRIB010000394.1, read as the reverse complement.
AAGCGCACCTATGACGATCACGTTTTCCCAATCTTTGAGCAAGCCTGCCTGAACTGCCACAACCCTGATAAAACCAAGGGCGGCCTCGATCTTTCCACCTTCTCCGCCACCCTTAGGGGCAGCTCCGGCGGGAAAGTTGTAGAGCCCGGCGATACCGGCTCCACCCTCATCGCCTGCGTCAAGCAGACGGCTGAACCCAAAATGCCGCCGGAAGGCGAAAGACTCTCCGCCTCACAGATCGAGATCCTTATTGGCTGGATCCAAGACGGACTGCTAGAAAATAAATCCTCTTCCGCCCGCAAGGCTTCCAAACCTAAATTTGAAACCACCCTCCGCACGGATCCCGGCGCCAAGCCCGATGGTCCACCACCCATGCCCGAGCATCTTTTGCTCGATCCTCCCGTGGTCACTTCCCGTGCCAGTGCCGTCCAAGCGATCGCCGCCTCACCTTGGGCACCCCTCCTCGCCGTCACCAGCCAACGCCAAATCCTCCTGCATCACACTGAGACCCTTGAACCCATCGGTATCCTCCCCTTCCCCGAGGGCGATCCCGTTTCGCTCAATTTCACCCCAGATGCCCGCTACCTCATTGTCGGCGGTGGGATTCCCGGCAAATCCGGCATCACCGTCACCTTCGACATAAAAACCGGCAAGCGCCTCCTCACCTCCGCCAAGGAATTCGATGCCATCCTCGCCTGCGACATCCGCCCCGGCTTCGATCTCGTGGCGACCGGCGGCCCCTCCCGCCTTCTCAAAACCTGGGATACCGCCAGCGGCTCCGTTCTAAAATCCGTCAAAAAACACACCGATTGGATCACCGCCCTCGATTTTTCCCCCGACGGTGTCCTCCTTGCCAGTGGCGATCGCAATGGCGGCGTCTGGGTTTGGGAAAGCGAATCCTGCAATGAGTTCCACACCCTCCGCGGCCATCAAGCTGCCATCACCGCCACCGTCTTCCGCGCCGATTCGAATCTCCTCGCCACCAGCTCCGAGGACGGCAGCGTTCGCTTCTGGGAAATGAACGGCGGCAGTGAGGTCAAAAAGATCGATGCCCACCCCGGCGGTGTGACCGCCTTCGCCTTCGCGCCAGACGGCTCATTTCTCACCACCGGGCGGGACGGAATCGCAAAACTTTGGAAAGCCGACTTCAATCACGCCCGTAATTTAGGCGAAAAGCTCCCCAACTTGCCCACCGCTTGTGCCATCGATTTCTCCTCAAAACGTGCCTTCATCGCTGATGCCCAAGGACTTATTCATTCGTTTAAAACAAACGATGGATCAAAAGTCGGGGAAATTCCCACTAATCCACCTGCGATCGCCACCCGCCTCGTGATGCTCAAGGATC
>JBBRIB010000393.1:0-3287 GCA_038221745.1 Verrucomicrobiales bacterium | reverse complement strand
CGTGATTTCAAGAGTGTCATTCAACATCCAGAGGACCGCACGGTATCGGCTCGTGGAAAGAAAGGCTCGTCGCAGGCCCTTCTCACCGCGCGCAATGGGCCGTCCCTTAATTTTTTGAAAGCCCCCACGCCTACCATCTGGCTCTGGATTCTCTTCCTCGGCACCGCCAGCACCCTGGCATTGTTAGGTCGGCTTGCAGCACCGGGTTTCACGGGTGTGCTGGCTCATTTGCTCACTGTCTTTGCCATGCTCGCTGCTGCCGTCACCGTTTGGGCGGCGCTGGGCGTGCGCCAGGTCTTGACCAAGGAATGGATCATCATGGGTTGGAAACCGCTGCTCGTCGTTTCCTGCAATGTGGTCTGCATCAGCTCGATGCTTCTCAGCGCCAAGGTGATTCGCAAATCCGTCACCGAGGATCAAGTGGCCATCAATTCCGTGGAATCCCTGCAAAACCCCGCCCCTGAAACGACTCCGCTGCGGGTGGCCGAGAAAAACACCGAGTTTGTTACCAGTCGCTCTGGAAAGTTCCGAGACGAATACTGATTCCTGCGCTGTGAGGAGACTTCAATCCTCCTCATCCTTCGCGCCTTTCACCCGGACCTTGCCTCGCAGCTTGGCCTCGATGAAGTCATCTAGATCGCCGTCCATCACCTCTTGGATGGAGCCGGATTCCTCGCCCGTGCGCAGGTCCAGCACTTTTTGATAGGGCTGGAAAACATAGGAGCGGATCTGGTTTCCCCATGAGACATCGCCCTTTTCGCCGTAGGCGCGGTCCGCCTCGGCTTTTTGCTTATCTTCCTCGATGGTGTAGAGCTTGGCCTTGAGAATATCGAACGCGAGTTCGCGGTTCGCGCCCTGCGTCCGTGCGGCGGTGGAACGGATCAAAATCCCCGACGGAAGGTGCCGCAAGATCACGGCCGTTTCCACCTTGTTCACGTTTTGCCCGCCCTTGCCGCCGGAACGGGTGGTGGTGATCTCGATGTCCTTCTCGTTGATCTCGATTTTGATTTCCTTGGAAACCTCGGGAGTCGCATCGATGGAAGCGAACGAGGTGTGCCGCTTCGCATTCGAGTCGAAGGGTGAGATCCGCACCAGCCGATGCACGCCACGCTCGTTTTTGAGAAACCCGTAAGCGTGATCGCCGGTGATCTTGAGCGTGGCCGTGCGCAGGCCGGCCTCATCGCCATCTTGCCAATCCAGCGTCTCCACCGTGTAGCCCTTGCGCTCCGCCCAGCGGGTGTACATCCGGTGCAGCATCTGTGCCCAATCGCAGGCCTCCGTGCCACCCGCTCCAGCGGAAATCACCAGGAACCACGGGGAAATATCGCTCGGCTGATCGAGCAGGGTCAGCAACTCGTAGGCGCGGATGTCTTGCTCCAAGCCCTTGGCATTGGCCAGCGCCTCCCGCGCCAGATCCGCATCATCATACTCCTTGGCCAGCGAGACTCCCTCATCAATGTCTGCCACACGGCCTTCGAGTTTGAGGAAGCTATCAAGTTTCTTTTTTAAACCCGCCGCCTTCGAGCTGATGGCCTTCGCTTTGTCCGAGTCATTCCAAAACTCAGGAGCGCCCATCGCCTCCTCGAGCGTATTGATTTCGTTTTCGAGCGTCGGGACGTCAAAGATACCTCCTGAGTTTCGAAAGGCGGCTTTTCAGGCCAGCCGTATCGAGCGCCAGGAGGTCAGCGGTAGGAAGTAAGGACATGCGGGCGGAGCCAATGCCATCCCCCCCCGCAACGCAAGGCGGAACATCGAAATCCTCGCGAACTCGCCAAGGGACAAGCGAGCAAGGCAAAGCGGAGCAAGACCGATTTGACCGATTTGACCGATTTCTCCAGAGACAGGATGCTAAATGTCAGGGGAGGATGCGGACACGGTCACCGGCTTGGGTGAGGGTGAAGAGTTTTGAAGCATTTCCTGCCGGCACGCGGATGCAGCCGTGGGAGGCGGGGTAGCCGGGGAGATTGCCTTGGTGGAGGCCGAAATCGCCACAACTCAGGCGCTGAAAGTAGGGCAAGCTGGCATCATAGATGGTGGAGGTCCAATCACGATATTTATTGGTAATCACAAACTCGCCGGTAGGCGTGGCAAAGCCTTTGCGCCCGGTGGAAACTTTGGTGGAAAAAATTTCATGGCCGGCTCCATCGAAGACGCGGGCGCGCTGCTCGGAAAGGTTCACGACGATCTGACGTTCTTCGCGAGCGGGATCCTTGCCGAGGAGGAGGCGCATCATTTTCACATCGCTGCGGCGGGAGGCGAAGTTGATGGGCCAGATGTTGGTGCTGCGGGTCCGCACTTGTTTTTTAGCTCCCGCATCCATCAGGTAGCGCGCGATGAGGAGATTTCCTGAATCGGCGGCGACCATGAGTGGGGTGACGTTCCGATCATTTTTCAGAACCCAACGGGCAGCGCCGGGTTTGATAATTTTATAGAACTCCGGGGCGACGGGTTCTTTGAAAAGTTCGTTGGGATCGGCCCCGGAGGTGAGGAGCAGTTTGACGGTGCGGTGGTTGCCGGTGGCGACGGCGAGGTGGAAGAGGGATTGGTCAAAAAGCCGGAGCCGTGATGGCTCAAGGGTGTGGCTGAGAAGGGCGGCGGCGATGGCATCCTGGCGGCTGAGGAGGGCGATGCTGAGCGGGGTGTGGTAAGTGGGGATGAGGGTGGCGGTGGGATCAGCGCCGCAGGAGATGAGGAGCTCGGCGATGGGAAGATCGCCAGCGGCGCAAGCACGGTGGAGGGCGTGGCCAGCGGGGTTTCCATAATCCAGGAGGAGCTTGATGAATGGGGCGGAGCGCGCGAGGGCGGCGGTTTCCACCAGCAGAAGTCCATGAGGGCCGGGGCGGCTGGCTTTGGCACCCTGGCGGAGAAGTAGGTGGGCGAGGTGGAAATCGCGTTTTTCAAAAGCTTTCCAGAGCCAAGGGGACCAATCGGCTTGAGGCGGCTTGGCGTCGTGCGCGAGGAAGAGTTCGAAAAGGGCGGGATCAGGATTGAGAAAGGCGGTTTCGAGCGGGGTGGGGGGTTGGCCGTTTCTGATCGGGAAATTTGGATCGGCACCACAATCGAGAAGGAGGGTTGTGTGGGAAAAATTCTGGGTTTGGGCGGCTTGGCCGAGGAGTGAAATGCCAGTGGCATCCCGGGCATTCGGGTCCGCCCCGGCGGCGGCGAGCTTGGGGATGAAATCGAGCCATTCGCGCTGAAGGGCGAGGTGGAGGGTGGTCTCGCCTGCGGCGTTGGTGGAGGCGGAATCTGCACCAAGCTCGATGAGTGACGCGGCAATTTCACGATGG
>JBBRIB010000392.1:0-3304 GCA_038221745.1 Verrucomicrobiales bacterium | reverse complement strand
CGGCAGGTGATGGACATCCTTTTCCGCAAGGGGAAATGCACGGCGGACGAGGTGCTGGTGGAGCTGCCCGATCCGCCCGGCTATTCGGCGGTGCGGGCGCTGCTGGTGACGCTGGAGCAGAAGGAGCTGGTGACGCACTCGAAGGATTCGCGCCGCTATGTTTATATGCCTGCTGTGCCGGAAAAGCGGGCGAAAACGACGGCCCTGAAGCAACTGCTCGCGACATTTTTTGAAGGAAGTCCGGAAAAACTCGTCGCATCATTGCTCGATCCGAAGGACCAGAAGCTCAGCAAGGATGAGATCGCCCGCATCCGTAAATTGATCGATAGCAGCGGCGGAAAATGAGTCACTCACCTATCGAATGATTCCTGCAATCACATTCTCGATCATCGCCGCCGGGCTGGTTTTTCTGGCAGGCCGCAAGGACGCGGCCCGCGATCCACGGCTGACGGTGCTGCTGCTGGTTCTTTCGGCGGTGTTTCCGATTATGGCCGCGATGTTACCAAAGATCGGGGTTCTGCCAGCGGTCGGGGGACTGGTGGGTGAAGCGGGATTTCCTTGGGGGATGGTTTTATTAGGAATCTGGGTGCTTGGATTCGTGATGGCGGTGGGGCGCTTGATCGTGGCTGCCAGCGGATTGCAGCGGTGGGGAAAGCGCGCGGTGGAGGTGGGCCGGGTGGATGGTGTGGCGATTTGCGAGCTTGAAAACCTGCGTGGGCCGGTGGCGGCAGGTGTTTTCAAGCGGGTGATTTTTGTCCCGGTATCGTGGAGTGAGTGGCCGGAGGAAAGCCGGCGGGTGGTCTTAACGCATGAGCTGGCACACCATCGCCGCCGTGATCCACTGTGGCGCTTGTTAGCGGAACTGGCTTGCGCGGTGCATTGGTATCATCCGCTCGTCCGCTGGATGGCGCGGCGTTTCACCCTGCAATGCGAGTATGCCTGCGATGCGATGGTGCTGCGCAAAGGGATCGACGCGAAGGCTTATGCGAGGGTGCTGTGTGATTTCGCGGAAGTGCGCTCCTTGTCCCCGCTGGCACTTTCGCTGGCGGAGAAATCGGAGCTGGAATCCCGGGTGCGGCGGATGCTGGTGCCTGCGGGCGGCGCCAGCGGGAAGGCGTTGCTCGTGCTCGGCGGACTCGGGCTGGTGGTGGCATGCTCGCTTGCGATGATCGGTCGGCAAACCATAAACGACGCGCCGGTCCCTGCGGTGGAGATACAACTTCGTCTAACGGCAGATCCGTTTCCGGGTGAGCGGTGATGGCCGATAGCAATGAGAGTATTCTCCAACGATTCCCAACTTCAGCGAGATCCCGGAAATTTCCCGAGCCTTTCGAGAAGTTCGCCCCGGAGGACCTGAACCCCGCCGGGCTAATAATATCTCCGCAGGACTCTTCATTCCCAGTTAGACTTAAAAAATCAAGCATCTTCAACGCTTCCTGTTTTCCAAAATCTGCTCGTAGATTTCGTAAATCACATCGCGGGTATTGGCGTATTCCAGCTGGATCTCGTGGCCGGAGATTTGGCGATAGATGATGCGCTGGCCGCCGATGCGCAGACGGTTGAAACCTTCGAGCGGCCCCTGAAGCCCCTTGATGTCGCCCTCGCCTTTTGCTAGGCCCCGCAGGGCGAAGCGCACCCGGTGCTTGGTCTGCGGAGGGAGGCCGCAAAGCCATGCCCCGACTTGCTCAGAGGCCGAAATTTTCATCGTCGAGATCGAGTGGACGATAGGTCGGAATCCTCAGGCGGGCTGCTTGAACTGCGGCCATGGCAGCGGGATCGGCAAGGACATCCAGTGTTTCCATGAGTGCCTCGAAATCCTCCACCGGCAGGGCAACCACCACGGGGCGGTTGCGGTTGGTGATCACGAAGCGCTGTCCCGAGGCGCAGAGTTTCGTAAGCCCAGCCTGTGCTTCTTTCATGCTGTATGTATCTGCCATGCTTTTCGTATATACCTCAGCCAGTGGCATTTCAAGGTGATAAACGAAAAGCAGGAGATTTTCAAGGCAGTATCCCCAGTGTGAAAACCTTCATGGTTTGTGCCAATCGCTCACTTCTCCGCCAGCGTGCCTTCGGTGACACCGAGTTTTTCGAGGGCTTGGACCTGGTCTAACAACTTGAAGGCATCGGACTTGCCGCTGAGCAGATCCTGATAGGCGTGGATGGTTTTGGCAGCGTCTTCGGTCTCGTCCAGCAGCTCGATGCGGAAGCGGGAAAGACCTGTCACGCGGAGATGTTGGTAGTAGCGTGCACCCGATTGTGCCTTGCCATTGAAGAGGGTGTTGCGGCAGCCTACGTCAGCCTGCAGGCGGTGAAGCTGGCCCACGCGGTCGCGCAGGTGAACGACGTGTTTTTCACAAGGCCGCCCGCAGTCTTTGTAGGTGGTGCCATTACTCAGGAAGGTGCAAAACACACAATGCTCCATGTGAAACATCGGCATGTGCTGGTGCAATGTGATCTCGAACCATTCAGGTGGAGCCGTGTGCAGGAGTTCCAAGACCTGGCCGATGTTGAGATCGTAGGAAATGGTTAGATAATCCAGCGCCGCGCCCTCCATGAGAAGTTTGGCAGTGATGGGATTGGCGACGTTGAGGGAAAAATCACCGATCTTTTTCAGGTCGCTACGATGTTTATAGTAGTGAAGGGCGGCGAGGTTACGAAGAAGCAGGCCATCGGGCGCTGCTTTTTCCATGAGCTTCAGATAGCCCGTTTCACCCGGTTTGAGAATGCGCGGGGTGGCGAGATGAATTTGAGATTTAGGATTTGAGATTTCAGATCGGAAGAGGGCGACAGCGGCCTTGTAGCGGCGGGGGTCTTCGAAGTCGCAATAGACGGTTTCCACGCCGCATTCGATTGCGGCGGTGAGCTGCGCGATGCTGCGGCATAGCACGGACAGCTCTGAATCCTGGATTATGGCTTCTGGATTCTTGAGCGGCAGTAGATCCTGAAATGTCGTGGTGATGATCGCCCGCTCAGGCTTGATCGCGGCGGCGTTCTCCAGCTGTTTGATGAGCGCGCGGCGGAGTTGGTTCAGCGCGGAGACGGCGATGTGGCAGGCGCCTTCAAGTTGGTTATCAAGGGTGCCGAGTTCGAAGGATGAATCTCCGAGCCGCCCGAGTTGGGCCGCAAGCGTCTCGGTGGATAGCGGGTGTTTTTCCGCCTCCACGAGGGGCATGGGCGATGATTCAGAAAACGTGCGATGGTCACAGACCGCCGCGACAGTGATGGGTGCGCCGGGTTTGCCGCTGATGACAAGATGGAGGGGAGTTTTTTTCTCAGCCGGGCGGGTGTTTTGCCAGAAGCGGCG
>JBBRIB010000391.1:0-3315 GCA_038221745.1 Verrucomicrobiales bacterium | reverse complement strand
TTGAAGCGAAGGAGCTTCGGGCAATTGAGGCGTAGCTTGTTGGCGAAGCCCTCGCCTTGGACGACGATGAGCGAGTAGGCACCATTGTCCTTGAGGGTGACGCTTTGGCCGGGCTCTACGGTGAGTTCCTTGGCGGTGAAGAATTGGAAACCATCGACTTTTCCATAAACGATCCACTTGTCGTGATAGCCCCCGCCCTTCTCGGCGGTGACAGGTTCGAGGTAATGGTTGTCTTTGAAATTCGGGTCCACGTTTTTGTCCCAGTCGAGCTGATCGATGATGAAATCGATGTCCTGGTGCTTATCCTTGGGCATGTCCTTGACGAGCAGGGACCACGGGACTTCGCGGCCTTCGACGAGGTTTTGATACATCCCGAAAACATCGGAGCCCCACTGCGGTTCATAGGTACAGAGCGAGCCGGGGGCGTGGAGGATGCAGGGATCGATGAGCCAACCGGTGCCGACTTTCAGGCGATAGGCTTTTGAGAGATCGAGAATTCCGTTTTCACCCTTGTTCCAATTCGCGATGCACTTGCGGACCTGATCGCGGGTGGTGCCAGGCTCGAAGCCCATGAAAGTATAGGGGAAATTGTTGCCCACGTTGTTGTGTTGCGGTGGGAAATAATAACTCTCCGGCTTCCCTTCCTGGCCGACGAGCGCGGCCTGCGCGGCGGACTGGTGCATGTGATGGGGAATCGGCCCCATGTTATCAAAAAATTTCGAGTAAACCGGCCATTTGCCATATTTCTCCCACATCGTTTTGCCGATGATGCCCGCACCGCTCTCGGCGATGGCATCCCGCAGGGTGAAGCGCTCCTTGCCGACGATGACGTAGGAAAGTCCTTCATCCGCAGCGCGGCCTTCGTTGGCGGTCTCGGTGGTGGAGCCGAACCAACGCTCGTCAATGCCGCCACGGTTAAGACCGTAGGCGTAGGTATCATCGGGATGGAGCTTGATCCGCAGGCCGGGCTGGAGGAACGAGCGAGGCACCCAGGTGGGCGAGAGGCGCAGGAGGCCGCCTGTGTCTTCGAGGTGGCCGTCGATGAGGGCCTTGAGGTTCGTGGACGAGGTGGAGAGATCGGCGGTGGTGAGCGGAGGATTCATGAATTTGTGGAAATTTGGAATACGTTGGGTTTGATTGGTTTTTTCAATGACGCGAGTCTTAAAATTTTGCCGCCCCCGTCAATCCAGATTAAAACAAAAATCTCCAATCGAGCGGAACGATGATTTCATGTCCGAACTCCCCGATGATCTTCACAGAATCTACGCTCACGGGGACGATTTTCGATACAACACCAAAATCTCTATCCGTTAGAGCCACCGCCTGGATGGTTTTCATGGAAACCATCTCATCCCGCTCGAAGCGGCGGCTGGTGGGAATCACAGCCGCAGCGAGCAGGTCTTTGCGAGAATCCTCCAAGCCATTGGCGAAGTAGGAACAAACCTCTTCCACTCCCAGTCGCCCGAGATGCCTGTGATTCCATGGTTCTGTCGGTCGCCCACCGTTCGACATCCAAAACAGGGTGGCGGGAAAATCGCTCGGGTTTTTCAGCGAAAACCAAACGTAGCCATCAAGCACCACCGCAGACCATGCGAAGGGCTGACTTTCCGATGCCTCTTCACTTACCATCATCACAAGGTCTTCATTTCCAGAACGAGCAGGATAACGGGTCAGATCGGTGGTGCCGCCGTTGGCGAGGGGGACTTCGCGGAGATCGGTAAAACTTGCGCCTACCGCAAGTGCCTGGCTCTCTCCATTGGCTGGATTTGAGAAAAAATCCGGGTTGACCGAGGCCCAGCGAAAGGGACTCACGGTGACGCGTGCCGCGCCCTCAGGGAGATTTGATAGATCGAGAATCGGGTGATTTCCGTAGCTGAAATTTCCTTCGAGATTGGAAATCCGATGCTCTGCGTAAACTGCGTGATGGCCGGGACGGACGCTGAGGATTTTTTCGATCAAAGCGCCACTGTCCTTGGTCTCGATGGATAAATGGAGATGGCGTTCTTGAGTTTCCACTTCGTGCCAATGAAGATTTGCGCCTTCACCATGGGGCGGGCCGTCGGGTTGGCCACCGAAGGGCAGACAGAAGAAATCGCCACGTAAGACCGAGAGCAAAGGCGGTAAGTCCGGATACTTTTCCGGTAGCCATGGCGCGAGGGCATAGGGTGAAACATCGCGCCCATTCAGATGATGGATCACCGGTGCGAGATGTCCGCCTCTCGCCGTCACGTAGAGATCAAGCTCCGGTGTTTTCAGCACAAAGGATGCCTCGCCATGAATGATTTCCATGATGAGGAATTATCAGGCTTTCAGGACGCCCCGAGCCGCTAGATTGTTGAGGCGATGGGCCACTTCTTCGAGTCCATCCGCAGTCACCTGGGCGTAACTTCGGCCATCACGAGTATCGATCCCATGGCCGGGATCCATTTTACGCAGCAGCTCCAGCGCCGGATCCTCATGATGGAAAACCTCCACGAAGACGTGCTGGAGATTGCCCCCTTTTGCCGCGGCGGCGAGCAGCGCACCGATCCAGCCATCGTCAGTGGTGAGGCAGCCACGCGTCGTTTTCGCGGAAGCGTGGAAAACTCCGAATTCACCCGCTGCGGAGATCTCTGCGATGAGACGCTCGTTTTCCGCAAGCGCAAGGCCCGAGTCACCACAATGGGCGGCATCGACGAGGAGTTTGAAAAATTTCTTACCCAGTGCGAGGTTGGCTGCTTTGACGAATGCCCAGCCGCGATCCACATTGGTAAACGTTTTGAATTCACCCGGGCGCAAAAACTCGATGTGCCAGTTCTCCACGCAGGATCCAGCGATCCCCGCTTCCTGATGGACGCGGAGGTGGACTTTCACATTCTGGGCGATGGCTGCTTCGAATTCAGCTCCATCGCGGCGAACTTCACCCGCATTCATCCACTCCTCGATCGAGGTCGAGGAAACATTGCGGATGCCATGATGGATCGCCGCTTTGAGCGCACTCACGAGCTGGGACACCACCGCATCCTCATCGGCCGGGTTCATCGGATTTGCCCCGCCGACCATGATGATGAAATGGACCTCCAAGCCCATCGCTTTGTAAGCATCGATCATTTCCGCGACATCGTCAGGACTGGCGAAGGCGAAAAACGGGATCTGGACGGACGCAATGGAAGCTTTGGAAATTTCGATCAATTCCTTCATCGCCGCCACCATGATCAACTCCCCTTCCCCGTTGCGGGGGAATTTCCCTCCCTCATCCGGCACCAAACCGCCTACGAATTTGATATGCGTCGGCACGACGCCGAGGGCGACACGAGATTTTTGGGGAATTTTGGT
>JBBRIB010000390.1:0-3317 GCA_038221745.1 Verrucomicrobiales bacterium | reverse complement strand
GCTGAGCCTGGCGCGGCTCGGGCTGAGCTTGAGACTGCGGTGCTTGCCTCATTTCCTGACTGGGGCGTTGCCGTTCCGGGCGCTCGAAACTTTGCTGGCGGCCGGAGTTCCGTCCCTCTCCCGGATTTCCGAGTTGCGGGCTTTCCCGGCGATTGCCGCGGTTCCCGGAATTTTCGAAATCTCGCTGCGGACGATCAAATGTGGTCACTGGATTGTTGAAACGCGCAGGCGAATCGTTGCTGGAGCCTTGATCGCTCGTGCGGTTCGGCCTTGATTCCATTTGTTGGCCTCGCTCGCGGTTGGAGCGATCCCAACCCGGCGCTGAGTTTCCGTAGTTCGGGCGCTCTTGATTAATGCCGTTCGGGCGGCTTTGGCGCTGCTCCTGCTGGCGGACCTGGCGGGACCAAGAGTAGTCCGAGTTCCGATAGGCGGACTCGCGATTGCGGTAATTCACGATGGTCACGCCGGAAACGCGGCTTGGCGGCGGACAATAGCCACGGCCCGGGCGCCAACCATACGGATGAGGGACTCCGTAAACCACGGGCGGACGATAACCAATCGGGTAGTAACCGGAAAGGTAGGGATCGTAATAGCGGCGGCTGCTGTAGTCGTAGTAACTGTAGCAACTGGGATCGTAACCCCAGCGCGGATTCCCCGTGCTGATGAAAAGGGAGGAATTGAAGGAATTTCCCCCATAGCCATAGCCTTGGCCGTAACCCGAGCTGTAGGAACCGCCCACCGATGAGGAGGAGTAATACGGATCATAGGTGCAGGAGGTGAAAACAAGTGACAAGGCCCCAAGGCCAATGCCGAATATCGAACGCAGGTTTTTCATGATGCAGGTAAGACAGCATGGGAAGACGGCTTATTCGAATGGTTTTTCAAGTATTTGCGCTCAGCCGTTCCTGCGCATTGACAAAGGAAGGGAGTTTCCCGTTTGATCCGTCACCCCGCCAACATCCATGAATCAATCGAACAGCGCAATTCTCGTCACCGGTGGAGCCGGCTACATCGGTTCCCACACCGTCCGCCTGCTAGCGAGCCAAGGCCGCAAGGTCGTGGTGCTGGACAACATGGTGTTCGGCCACGATCAGGCGATCGTGGATGAGGGGGCGGAACTCGTCGTCGGCGAGGTGGGAGATCAGGCACTGGTCCGGTCCTTGTTTGCAAAGCACGCCTTCGGGGCCGTCATTCATTTTGCCGCCTATGCCTACGTCGGCGAGTCCGTCACCAATCCTCTCAAGTATTATCAAAACAACACCGCCGAGCCCATCAAGCTGCTCCAGGTGATGCAGGAGCACGGCTGCAAGGTTTTCGTTTTTTCCTCCACCTGTGCCACCTACGGGGTGCCGGACAAGCTGCCGATCACGGAGACAAACCAGCAAAACCCCATCAATCCCTACGGCCAAAGCAAGCTGATGGTCGAAAAAATCCTCGCGGATTGCGATACGGCATGGGGATTGCGCAGTGCCTGCCTCCGCTATTTCAATGCCAGCGGCTGCTCGCCAGACGGGAAAATAGGTGAGGATCACGATCCTGAGACGCACCTCATTCCTCGTGTGTTGATGGCGCTCACCGGAGAAATCGAATACCTCGAAGTCTTCGGCACCGACTATGAGACGCCGGATGGCACCTGCATCCGGGACTACATCCACGTTGAGGATCTCGCAGATGCGCATGCCCGTGCGCTCGATCACTTGGCGGCGGGCGGGGACTCGGTGCGCTGCAATTTGGGCACGGGCGTCGGTGTTTCCGTCAAAGAAATCATTTCCGCTGCCGAAGAAATTACTGGTAAAACCGTCCCGGTGAAATACGGCCCTCGCCGCGCCGGAGACCCTGCTTCGCTTGTTGCGGATCCTGCGCTTGCCAAAGAACTCCTGGGCTGGGTAGACTCCCGCAAGGACATCAAGCAAATGGTGGGTCCGGCTTGGACCTGGATGAACGGCCCATTCAGTGGTAGATATCCTCAAAATAAACAATTAAAGTAAATGCGATGTATTGACATTTGCACTTGCCAACCTCGAAAAATCGTTTCTACTTCCCCATAACCCGTTGCAACCCCGCTTCAAGCCCATGAAAACATTTCCCACTCAGCATTCGAGTCATCGCCGCACCAAGGCATTCACCTTGGTGGAGATGCTCGTGGTCATTGCCATCATGTCCATCCTTGTCACCGCAGGTGCGGTCGGCTTGAGTGGCATCGGAGGAAAAGGTGTCACCACAGGAGTGGCGACATCGGAAGCATTGTTTGATGAAGCGCGTTCGACGGCGGTGGGCAGGAATCTTCGGTCCTGTGTTCTGATCGCGAAAACGCTCACGAACAATCCTGCTGAAGATCTTCGGAGGATTGTCATCGCGTATGAAGAGACTGAGCAGAACAAAAGCAGTCCAAACTTTGGACAGGCCAAAAATCCCTCGAATCCCAGCCCAAACTGGGAACTCTCCAGCCGCGGGGCGCTCTTGCCCGAGAAGACCTTTTTCAGCTCGAAGTTCAGTAAAAAGGATCAAAGCGGCGGCAGCCTTGACGAGATCGGAGATGGTAGAATCTTGGGAGTCAAACCACCCTTTGCCGGCCGATACTTTATCTATCAATTCAATAATCAGGGAATTCTATCCGTTTCCGGAACCGGAAATTATGAAGGTGGTGCGTCTTTCATCATTGGCAGCGGTGCCCGCAATTCGGCGAGAAGTTCCACGGCGGAACCACCGAGGACGGTTTCCGAGGCCAAGATGGACTTCGGCGGGTTTGTCATCTGGCGAAGCGGCCGCACTTCGGTTTACCGCAGCCCGGAACAAATGAATATTCCAAGCAGCGTTAGAGAATTTTAAATCATGAAACCCACTCCACTCACCAAGCCGAAAGGCTTCACGTTGTTAGAAACCGTGATCGCCATCGGTGTTCTCGCGGTCCTGCTCTCGGGCTTCCTCGTTGTTTTCGCACCCGCCGCCGCCGGCATTCGCCAATCGATCAACTCCCAACAGGCGGACCGCCTTGCTTCCGCGCTTGAAGAGGAAATGGCGACGTTGCGAACAGGAGAAACTTTCACCCCTGCTGCCAAAACCAGTTTTGACAAAGCTTTCAACTGGCTCCTCAGATCCGACTCGAGAAATGATGCGATTCTTGTTTATCAATACCGGGGCAAAGTCGGTGCCCTTCGTCAGGATGGAACACCCAATCCCGAGCCGAACATTGATGGGAAATCTCCTGGCACAGACTTTACCCTGGTGCCAATGGCGAGGCGCTTAAGTGATTCTGAGTTCAGGAATGATCTCAGAGCGATCGACGGTTCAGTCTATCTGATCAAACCAACGCAACT
>JBBRIB010000389.1:0-3336 GCA_038221745.1 Verrucomicrobiales bacterium | reverse complement strand
ATCCCCGAGCTGAAATACGGGCTGGACCACTCCCCAATAGTAAAGACTGAGATCCATGCGGAAGGCCAATTCCATGAGATCGTATTCACCCATGTAGTGATACTTATCTTTATACAGTGCGCTGAACCAGCGGGCGTGGCTGGTGGTGAAATCCCGGTTGTGTTTTTCAATCCGCGCGGCCATCGGTGTGCCTTTGCGTTCCTCTGTGATGAGGTCTGCGGCGCAACTGCTGGTGAAGGAGATCCAATCCATGCCCGGGCTGTAAAATGGATCCATGAAAGCGGCGGCATCGCCTACCAGCACGAAACCATCGCCAGCAAAGGTGGTGCTGGAGTAGGCGAGATTCTTGCGACGGTGGACGTCCTCATCGACGAATTCCGCATTCTCCAACATCTCACGCGCCACCGGGTGCTTCATCAGGAAACCTTTAAGCCGCTCGCCCAGCTTCCCTCCGTCTTGAGGGAAATCGACAATCCGTTGATCATACACCACGCCGACACTGGTATCGCCGCCCTTGAGCGGGATGAACCACGCCCACCAGCCATCGCCGATGATGTGATTGGTGGCGGTGCCTCGCGTGCCGTAAACGGCGGCGGCCCATTTCGGAAATTTTTCCGCAAGTTCGCGGCCGTCCCAGTCTTTGACGTTTCTCCAGCGTGACCACGCGGCGGCAGTGGGATGCTCGGCGTTGGATTTCCACCAACCGTTCTTGCGGGCTAGGAGCGCGTTGATCCCGGAGGCATCGACGATCCAGCGGGCACTTGCGGTGAAGCGGCGCTCGCCGTGTTTCACATCGAGCGTTTGTCGGCTGCCGGAATGAAGTTGCACGTTCGAGACAATCGCCGGCCTGAGCAGGGAAGCCCCGGATTCCACCGCGCGGCGGAGGACTTCTTCGTCGAGCGCGGAGCGGTCCACCTGATAGGATGGCAGGCGCGCCAGATAGCGGGGGCCGACTTCTGCGGATTGATCAAGCGCTGTCACCTTTTCGTTGGCAAACCAAAAGCGAAGTCCTTGTTTGGAGATGTGATGTTCGTTGAGATACTTGGTGAGTCCCAACACATGACCGAGGAAATACGCACTGACTTCCACGGTGGCCTCGCCCACCCGCCTGCCGAGGCTTTCGGATTTCTCGATGATCAGAATGCGGATTCCCGGATTCTTGCGCAGCAGCAAGGTGGCTGCCGCGCTCCCTGAGAGTGCGCCACCGATGATGATCACATCGTAGTTTTCTTGGGGTTCTGAAACTTCTTTAAGCAGCATCAGGGCAATGATCGCTAGGAATCCGAAAAATGCAAGGAAGCTCGCGTGGGTTTTTGAAGCAAAAAATTCGGTTGGTTCTCAAGTCCGGATGCCGTCAAGCTCGCGCGGTGAGATGGAACGAAAAAGCACCTTGGTTTGCCGAGGCTTCGCGGCGCAAGCGTTGGCTCGTGGGTGTTTCCGGCGGGGCGGACTCGGTGGCATTGCTGCGGCTCTTGGTGAACGAAGGGTTTTCCAACCTGATCGTCTGTCATCTCGACCATCGGCTGCGCGGGAGGGCTTCCACGGAGGATGCCAGGTTCGTGCAACGCTTGGCGGCTGAGCTTGAGATCCCCAGTGAAGTGGCACAGGCAGATGTGAAGAAGCGGATGGCAGATCACAGGGAATCGATGGAAACCGCAGCGCGGAATGCCCGGCACGAGTTTTTTGCAGCCTGTGCAAGGAAACACCGCTGCCCACGAATTCTGCTGGCCCATCATGCGGACGATCAGGCGGAGACGGTTCTTTGGAATCTGCTTCGCGGTTCGCACGGCCTTAAAGGCATGCAAGCGGAACAAAAAATCACCACTGAATCGGGAATGATTCTGGAGGTTCACCGGCCTTTGTTAGAAATTCGGAGGGCGGAACTGGTGGAGTGGCTCACTTCCAATCATCATCGCTGGCGGAAGGATGCGAGCAACGCGCAACCTGTGGCGATCCGCAACCGCCTGCGAAATGAAGCACTGCCGTTACTTGCGGAAATTTCCTCGCGCGATCCCGTGGCCGCTCTTGTTCGTGGCGCGAAGGATACGCTGGAGGATGATGAATTGATGCGATGGGCCGCCTTTCAGGTAAACGCGCTTGATCCGCAAGGACGGCTGCATGTGAGGGTTTTACAAAGCCTGCCGCAAGCCTTGCGGCGGGCGATCATTGCAGATTTTCTCAAGGCCGCTGGCGTGGATCAGCTCGACCATGATTTACTGGAGCGTGCCCTCAAACTGCTGGATCCCACCTCTCCACCTGCGGTGAATTTGCCGGGCGGAGTGTGGTTGAGAAGACGCGAGGCACGGCTTTGGATCGAGGGGGCCTAGCAGAACCCGTGGCGGCGGAATGCATCCGCCATGCCCCTTCCAAAGTGACTTGCCGACAGGATGCCCGCGCTCTCTTGTTTGAGTCGCAATTCCCTACTGAGGCTTGCCACCGCCCCACCAGATTTGTTCGAAATCGTTGGGCGGGCGCTCGGCTTGACGGATGAGGCCGTTGGCGGTGATGGCGAGCCAGGGGTTGATTTCACCGCCGAGGGATTCGATGGCTTGGGAGGTCCACGCGTTGCACATCCGGGGGAAAAAATAGATGTGGCGTGATTCCAACAACACCCCGCCACCCCAGCTTGAAGTGCCGACGATTTGGGGTTTCCCTTCGGAATTCAGGCTGCTGCAATCGTTGAGGAATGTAGCGAGATCGCGGCCGCGGCCTCTGGGGACGAGCTTGCGCCAGATGCGTTGGTGCGGGCACACTTCGGTGACTGCCCAATTTGCCGGGATGAGTTCCATCACGGAGGGGGTGGGGGTGAGGAGGGCGCGGAAAAGTTTCCACGGCGAGTGCAGGCCTTTTTCGACGTAAGCCGTGCGATCGCCCCAACTGAGGGTGACAAATTTGGGCTCGCCGAAACCGGCGGGCGGGATGAAGCCGGATTCCAACAGCCATTCGTATTCGAACACCATGCCGGTGTGAATCTTGTCGGAAATGAGCCAGGCGAGGACATCAGGCGGCTTTTTGGGATCGTAGGATACGATCGTGCGCTCGATGGGCTGATAGGCCGGCACCGGGGCAGCCGGCAGGCGGATGCCGCAGGATGTGAGAACGACCGCGAGGGCAAGGCTGGCGGTGAGTTGACGGAAAAGCGCCCCAGGCTGCATCAGGCTGGAAGAAAGGAGCAGATGTATTGGCAGATGCCAGCGGCCACGGTGATGGTGAAGCCACTGTTCCCGGCGACGTCGAAGGCGGTGCCTTCTTCAAAGCCGAGGACCTCGGTGCTACCATCGAGAATCACCTCGCAAGAGCCAGCGATGATTTCCATGCGCTCGGGGGCGGCGGTGC
>JBBRIB010000388.1:0-3351 GCA_038221745.1 Verrucomicrobiales bacterium | reverse complement strand
CGGCGAGCCGGACTTCGTCACCCCATGGCACATTCGCGAGGCTGCCATCTACTCGTTGGAAAAAGGCCAAACCACCTACACCTCCAATCTCGGGCTGCTTTCCCTCCGGAAATCCATCGCCCGTTACGTCGGGGATTTTTTTCACGTCGGCTATGAGGCCTCCACGGAAGTTCTTGTCACTGTCGGCGTCTCGGAAGCCATCGATATCGCCTTGCGCGCCCTGCTCAATCCTGGTGATGAGGTGATCTTTCACGAACCATGCTACGTTTCATACAGCCCCAGCATTGTCATGGCCCATGGCGTGGCGGTGCCTGTCGTCACCACCAAGGAAGATGAATTCTCGCTCAAACCGGAAGCCGTCGCCGCGGTCATCACCCCGCGCACTCGGATCATCTTCATCAATTTTCCCACGAATCCCACCGGAGCCTGCGCCTCCCGGGCTGACCTCGAAGGCATCGCCGCGCTTGCCATCAAGCACGATCTAATCGTCATGACCGACGAGATTTACAGCGAGCTCCGCTACGATGAATCCGAGCCTCACCTGTGCATCGCCTCCTTGCCCGGCATGAAAGAGCGCACCATCCTGCTCCATGGATTTTCCAAAGCCTTCGCCATGACCGGCTTCCGCCTCGGCTATGCCTGCGCCCCGCAGCCCATCATTGAGGCGATGATGAAAATCCACCAATACGCCATGCTCTGCGCTCCCATCATGAGCCAGATGGCCGCCATCGAGGCCCTTGAGAATGGCCAGCCCGCCCTGATCGAGATGCGCAACAGCTACCACCAACGCCGGGATTTCCTGGTCAAGCGCCTCAACGAAATCGGCCTCGATTGCCACACCCCCGGCGGTGCCTTCTATGTCTTCCCGGACATCCGCGGCTTCGGCCTCACCAGTAAGGAATTCGCCATGCGATTGTTAGAGGAGGAAAACGTCGCATGCGTCCCAGGCAGCGCCTTCGGCCCATCGGGAGAAGGCTTCCTGCGCTGCTGTTATGCCACCGCCTTTGAAGATATCCGCACCGCCACCGATCGCATCGAGGCCTTTGTGAAGCGACTGAAAAAAGCATGAACCCTCCCGCCCGAGCGCACGACCCCGAGCGGCTCACCCGGGCCCACGCCTATCCCTTCGTGGCCTTCATGAGTTTCATGTTGGTGCTCATGGTGCTCGGCTACGCCATCGAGTGGAAGCACCCGGATGCCCCATGGTGGCGGCAGCAGCCCTCGCAGATGGTTTATCCCATCCAGACACTCGTCTGCCTTGGTTTTCTCGCTTATTTTTGGCGGAGTTATACCTTCAATTGGTCATTCAAGTGGTCACTCATCGGCATCGTCTTCGGGGCCATCGGCATCGGCTTCTGGTTGCTGCCCACCACCCTTTACGATTATTGGAAACTAACCGAAACTCCCACCAACTGGCTCGGCAAATTCGGGGTGGAAGAACGCAAAGAAGGCTTCGATCCCGGCATTTTCCAAAACGCACTTGCCTACTGGAGCTCACTTACGATGCGCTTCATTCGTGCGGTCATTGTCGTCGCCCTCATCGAGGAAATTTTCTGGCGCGGCTTCGTCATGCGCCTCGTCTGTGATTGGGAAGGGGACTACTGGAAGCAGCCCTTCGGTCGCCACCGCTGGTTATCCTACCTCATCGTCACCGGCCTCTTCATGGTCGCCCATTCCCCTACCGATTACGCCGGAGCCTTTGTTTACGGCAGCCTCACCTATCTCCTTTGCGTCTGGAGTAAAAACCTCGGTGCCTGCGTCGTCATGCACGCCACCGCAAATCTCCTCATGGGCCTCTACATCATGGCCTACGGGAAGTATGGGCTTTGGTGAGCCAGGAGGAGCGTGGGTGTCCCACCCGCTTCTTCCAGAGGTAGCCAAGATGGAGCAAGCCACCGCCGGCGGAGCGCAGAACAAGTGCCATCGATTTCTCAACCGTCATGGTCCACCCAAACCCGTCGCCCACATACCCCACGCGCGCGGGCTGATAGAGCAGCTATTCCCATACCTGGAGGAGGTGGAAGCATGAGTGCGGAATTCCCCTGTCCGTTGGGGATAAATCACATTGAAGAGCAAACCATGCCTTAATCCCTCAAACCGCATTGAGTGCCAGTCCTGCTTCGCTGGCGAGTCTTCGCTGGCGCTCGTCAAAGCTACCAAAGGCCTTCGCATCCTGGACGATGGCGAATGCGACGTGCCAAATATCCAAAGTCCTTGCGCCTGGTGTTGGTGAATGAGCAAGTGAGAGTTGTTTCGCTTGTTCCCAGACTTCTACGTTTTCGGAAATGACGGTGTAGAGTCCTGTTTTCAGTTTGCGCTGGAAATTGATTCTAACTTTCGCTGCTTGCCCCGCAGTGAGTCCTTTGAAGAAAACGCGAAGATTGAGCGCGTTTTCGAATTCCAAGAGATTGAGCGGAGACAAGAGGACGATGGGTTCCTCGGCAATCATCCAACGCTCCGCCGCCGGGCTATGAACTTCCTCAAGGAAGAGGCTTACCAGGAAACTCGTATCCAGACAAACGCACTTCACCGGGTTGTTTTGGTTAGAAGCGCTCATCGCGTCTCATGATTTCTACTATCGAGTCATCGAACTTCGGCAGGTGGGCGAGAGACTCCCTCGTCTCGCGGATGGCGGTCGCCCAATCCACTTTGCCACCCAATGTCTCCTCCTCCTGGTAGGCCTCGATCTTTGCCACCTTCTTGCCTCTTCGAGTCAGCACGATTTTTTCACCGCTCTCAATTCTTGCAATCAGCTTCGAGAGATGATGCTGGGCTTCCCGGATCGTCGCTGTCTTCATGTTGACAAAAATGACGCACATCGCCTTGGAGTCAATGTCTAAAAGAAAAAACGTCTGAACATCGACCGCACGAGATCCCATTGGTGATAGCGCGGAAAGATGAGCGACCCCTTTTTTACCCTCTTCCCCTGCCAATCCTCCTTCTCCTCGATCTGGAGATGGACGAAGCGCCCGATGATGCCGAGGGTGCCATATTTCCGCATTTTTGCCGTCGATGCGTTCGGGTCCACCTTTTCGAGTTGTTCCGTCACCTTCCGCAACAGCGCCTCTTCAGGAGCCTGCGGGTGATTGGCGCACATTCGTTTCCACGCTTCCGGCGGCGGGATCGGACATGGGCTTGGGGGCGTTACAATAGCGAATCCCTGCTGAACAAGCGATTGAGCCTGAATCCTTTGCCATCAGAAGTCTTTTGAATCATTCCGGTTTCCTCCAGCTTGTTGAAACGGTAACGCACCGACCGATACAGTTTGTCAAACTCTTTGATGTCCTGCCGGGAGCCATGTCTGGCATTCCAGATGGCGTATGCCGCGAGTTTAGCAGTGGCGGCGCGTCC
>JBBRIB010000387.1:0-3360 GCA_038221745.1 Verrucomicrobiales bacterium | reverse complement strand
AATCTGGTTGGAAGTTTGGAATAGGTCAGGAACTTGAAACTCGAAGCGCCCTACGTGATCACGTAATAGCAGAATGAATACCAAGTTTTTCATGTGAAGATTTCGTCACGATTCCCGCTTCCCGCTGCGGGATATGCGGCCATACTCAGGCGCGATGCGGGACGATACACGAGCATGGATTTTTGCGGATCAGGCACATTGCTGGCATCCGTTCACGCGCCAGAGCGAGTGGTGTGCGCCGGGTCACAATCCTCTGGTAATCAGTCGGGGAGAAGGCGCGTGGTTATGGGATAGCGAGGGCCACCGCTATTTGGATGGGAATTCATCGATCTGGACAAACATCCATGGCCACTGCCACCCGGTGATCAATGCCGCCATCCGCGAGCAGTTGGGAAAAATTTCGCACAGCTCGTTTCTCGGTTTCACCCACCCGCTCGCTGCGGATTTGGCGACGCGGCTTTGCGGACTATTTCCTGCAAACACGCTTGAGCGTGCGTTTTTCTCGGACGATGGCTCCACCGCCGTCGAGTGCGCGCTGAAAATGGCGCTCCAGTTCCGCCAGCAAACCGGCCAGCCCCAGCGCAATCAATTCATCGCCTTCGCGAATGGCTACCATGGCGATACCCTCGGTGCCGCCTCGCTCGGTGGCGTGGGGCGTTTTTTCGAGCGCTTCCGGGGCATGGGCTTTCATGTGCAACACGTTGCTTCCCTGGCGGAAATTGAAAAACTACCGAGCGAGAAAGTCGCCGCCGTGGTCATCGAGCCACTCATTCAAGGTGTGAACGAAATGCGCCCTTGGCCCACCGGCATGCTCGCGGCCCTGCGTGCCTGGTGTGATGACAGAGGTGTGCATCTGATTCTTGATGAGGTGATGACCGGGTTCGGTCGCACCGGCACGATGTTTGCTTGCCAACGGGAAGAGGTGATCCCGGATTTCCTCTGCCTCGCGAAAGGCCTGACAGGCGGCTACCTACCCTTCGCCGCCACCCTCACCACCGGAGAAATTTACAGTGCCTTCCTCGGTGGTTCGGAAAATGCTTTCTACTATGGGCATAGTTATACGGCAAATCCTCTCGGCTGCGCGGCGGCCCTCGCCAGCCTCGATCTCTTCAAGACCGAAGCGACGCTCATCCATCTAACAGAGAAAATCCAGCACCTCGAAAAGTCCCTCGCGAGGCTCAAATCCCGCCACCCGCTCATCCATGAAATCCGCCAATGCGGATTCATCGCCGGCATCGAACTCCGCCGCCCCGATGGTGAAAAATTTCCCCCAAACGAGCGTTTTGGTGAAGCGGTCTGCCTCACCGCACGAGCCCATGGCCTGCTCACCCGCCCGATCCTTGATACGCTCGTTCTCATGCCACCGCTTTGCGTTTCTACGGCAGAAATCGATCATGCCGTCTCCGCCCTGGATGCCGCGCTTTTTTCCTAGCCTCACTTTCGCGATTCAGCACGATCCCGAGGCCCGGGCCCTGCGCGACCTCGGACCGGCAACCGCTTTGATATGTCCTTGGAATGTTTCCAGCCCGCAGGCCGCTTGCCAACAAGTTGGGGATGGTGGCGAACTTGCCACGGGCTGCGGTCGCTAGGGTGGCTGCGGCAGCAAGTCGGGCGTGGTTCGGAGTTCCGGATAAACTGATTGCGCGCGCGGATATTACGATTGATTATTCGGTTTCGAACCCATCCGCAAGTTTTCCATGATCCTCGCATCGGTGAATATATCCAGCCGATTTCCAACTGCTGACAAACACCACCACTCACCATCATGCGTCTCGCTGTCATCAATCTCGTCGGGCTTTCCCAATCGCTGCTGGGCGAGCACATGCCGGGCCTGGCGGAATTTGTCAGAAAAAATGGCCTGCAAACTTATCAGCCCGCGTTTCCGGCAGTGACATGTACGGCGCAGTCATCCATCGTCACCGGCACCTCGCCTGCGGAGCATGGGATCGTGGCGAATGGTTGGTATGATCGGGAAAGCGCGGAGGTGCGGTTTTGGAAACAAAGCAATCACCTCGTCCATGGCGAGAAGCTTTGGGAAAAGCTACGCCGTGAGATTCCCGGCTTCACCTGCGCCAAGCTTTTCTGGTGGTATAATATGTATTCGAGTGCGGATTATACCATTACTCCACGGCCACTCTATCCGGCGGATGGGCGCAAGGTGTTCGATATTCACACCCAGCCGATGGCGATGCGGGAGGAGATCAAAAACGACCTCGGGCCTTTTCCATTCCAAGCCTTCTGGGGCCCGGCGGCGGGCATTGCATCGTCCGAATGGATCGCCGCATCGGCCAGGTGGGTGGAGGAGAAACACTCACCCACGCTCAGCCTCGTGTATCTGCCGCATCTCGATTATCCATTGCAAAAGGATGGACCAGCCGCGCCTAACATCCCGGCGGAGTTACTCAAGATCGATGCCGTGGCAACCGATCTGATTGCCTTCTATCAGGCGAAAAACATCAAAGTGCTCGTGTTATCGGAATATGGGATTTCACCCGTCACCCGGCCCATCCATCTGAACCGCCTGTTCCGGAAAATGGGCTGGCTCCAGCTCAAAGAGGAACTAGGGCGTGAAACTCTGGATTGCGGAGCCTCGCGGGCTTTTGCGGTGGCCGATCACCAAGTGGCCCATATCTATTTAAACGATCCCTCCATCCGCGAAGAGGTAAAATCGTTGTTGGAAACCACGGCGGGCGTTGATCAGGTGCGGCTGCCGGAAAATGGACTGGCCGGACAACGCGCCGGGGATTTCATCGCCGTCGCAGAGGCGGATGCATGGTTCACTTATTACTTCTGGGAAAATGATTCGCTCGCACCGGATTACGCCCGCACCATCGATATCCACCGCAAGCCGGGCTACGATCCTTGCGAGCTTTTCATCGATCCTAAAATCGCATTTCCAAAGTTTAAGATCGCCAGGTTTCTCCTCAAAAAGAAACTCGGGCTGCGTGGTTTGTTAGATATTATTCCGCTGGATGCCACGTTGGTGAAAGGATCGCACGGGCGCGATGAGGTGCCGCCAGATGAAAGGCCGGTTTTAATTGGCAGCGATTTCCCGGTGAATACTGCGGAGGATGTCCATGATGCGATTTTGAGTTGTTTCGACTCAAATGAAAAACCGTGAAGTCGGGAATGCAGCATGTTGTTGGAAAATGGACATGCGGTTTGAAATGTGCTACCGGATGCATGCGATGCGCTTCTTCTTGAAAATCAGCCTTTTGCTCACATGCCCGTTGGGCGCGGCGGAGAATGCGCGGCTGGAATTCGCCCATGGGGTGTTGGAAGAACTGCGGGGGGTGAACACGGCACAAGACCATTTTGAAAGAGCGAGGCTGGCCGATCCATTGGCACTGCCATTGGTCC
>JBBRIB010000386.1:0-3363 GCA_038221745.1 Verrucomicrobiales bacterium | reverse complement strand
AGGGCTGTGCAACTTATCGTGCCTCTAATGCGCGTTTCACCGTTGCTCCATCCACCCAGAAGCTGCCAATGAAGGTGGCTCGCGGGTATGCCGGCACTTCTCGCTCGTTATGATGGATCATCGAGATGAGCATGTCCACCGCAGCGGTGCGAGTTCCTCGCCACTTTGGGTGAAAAAGCGAACTCGAAAGGACAAGTGCCCACTCCCGTGATCCGGTCGGGATTTTCCGCACCTAGCGCACGGATCGCCTACAACTGCTCACGGGTTCCAGGCCCTGATGGCAACAGCCTGTACTTCTGGAGTGCCGATGCTGACCTTGCTCTCCGCGTGTCCGACCTGGAGCGCCCGGAAATGACCGTGGCCTTCATTGATTCCAATGACTGGTGGGTCAATCCGGACCAATGGAATTCATGGAAGAGTGTGGCAAACGATTAGAAGAGCAATCCCTCCGCAGCGGTGGCATACCGCAATCGCGGCAACAAGGCCGCAGCGGTTACCTTCGGTGGCTACCTCGTCATGTTGGACCGCAGGGATCTGGACAAATCCACTCCCGATGGCAAGTGGCGTTGGTGGTATAATGGGAAAAATTGATTCCGTGTTTGAGCGGGCTTTCGATTTCCGACCCTTCATTCCTGAAAATGGAACAGGCCACTTGGGGGAATTTCTCAACTTGCCTCGCGGAGGGCTTCGAGTTCTTCCCAGCGGGTGTAAAGTTTGGCGGTCTTGGCTTTGGCGAGTTCTAGCTTTTCCACCAGCTCGGGAATCTCCGCGAAGCGCTTGGCAATGAAATCAGGATCATGGAGCAGGGCCTCGATGCCTTCGGCTTCTTGCTCGATACCGTGGATGGTGGTCTCCATGCCTTCGAGTTCGTTCTTCTCGCTGAACGTAAGTTTGCGGCCTTTTTTGGCGGGCGTGGCCGCATTGGCGGCAGCCTTTTGGCGGGCGGCGGCTTCTTTCGCGGCAGCTTGCGCCTGGGCCCGCTCGGCGGCTTCGCGGCCTTGGCGTTTTTCAAGATAATAGGAGTAGTTCCCCGCTTGCACGGCGATGCCATTATCCTCGAAAGCGATGATTTGATCGCAGATCCGATCCAGGAAATATCGATCATGGGAAACGACGATCACAGTGCCATCGAAGACGGCGAGCGCTTCTTCCAACATCCGGAGTGAAGGGAGATCGAGATCATTGGTGGGCTCGTCCAGCACGATCACATTGCCGCCGTTTTTCAAAACCTTGGCAAGCATGAGCCGGGCACGCTCGCCTCCTGATAGAAGATCGACGCGCTCGTTGATGCGCTTGTCATCGAACAGAAAGCGGCGGAGGTAATTACGCGCACCAAGTGGCTGATTGCCGAACATGAGTTTCTCGTTGCCATCGGAGATCTCGTCTAACAGAGATCCGGTGCCATCGAGCTGCATGCGGGTTTGATCGATGTAGTTCACCTTCACCCGCTTACCGGTGACGGCAGTGCCTTCGGTGGGATCCAGCTGGCCGAGGCATAACTTCAACAGTGTTGTTTTACCCACGCCATTTCTTCCGACGATGCCAGTGCATTGGCCGGGGCGGAGGCTGAGGGTGAGATTGCGGAACAGCCAGCGGGGCGACTTTTCAGAGCCTACATTTACGCCTGCGCCTTCCAGCTCGACGACGATGTTCCCCAAGTCCGGCGGCGGAGGAATGAGCAAGTCCATCTCGCGTTCCTCGGGGGGCGCTTCCATGCCTTCGATTTCATAAAATTTATCGAGCCGGGTGCGTTGTTTCGTGCCACGGGCTTTGACTCCGGAGCGCACCCATTCGAGCTCCTCGCGCAAGAAACGCTGGCGGCGGCGCTCGGTCTGGCCGGCGATCTGTTGGCGGATGGCTTTGGATTCGAGGAAGGCGGTGTAGTTTCCCGGATGCGAGAACGCCCGGCCTTGATCGATCTCGATGATGCGGGTGGCGATCACATCAAGGAAATAGCGGTCATGAGTCACAAAGATGACGGCGCCGGGGAAGCCTTTGAGGTATTCTTCCAACCATCGGATCGATTCGGCGTCCAAGTGGTTCGTCGGCTCATCGAGCAAAAGCAAATCCGGCTGGCAGGCGAGGGCGCGGCAGAGGGCGACCCGGCGTTTTTCCCCACCTGACAGAGGGCCGACGATGGCATCCAGCGGCGGAGTACCCAGCGCGGTGGAGGCGGCTTTAATCCGGGAATCGAGGTTCCAGCCATCGGCATGATCGATGAGATGGAGAAGATCGTTCAGCTCGCCGTCCGTGCCCTCGCCATTTTCATAACGGCGGATGGCCTCGACGATGTCCGCCGCGCCGGAGGCGATGTTTTCCTGCACGGTCAGCTCGCCATCGAGCTCGAATTCTTGAGGCAGATAGCCCACGCGGAGGGCGCGGCGCAGGGAAATTTCCCCGGAGTCCGCCATTTGCTGGCCGGTGAGAATTTTGAGCAACGAAGTTTTGCCACAGCCGTTGCGCCCCACCATGCCGGTTTTTTCGCCAGCGGAAACGGCGAGAGTCACCCCGTCCAGCAGCGTTTGGTAACCATAGGTGAGGCGAATTTCGTTAGCAGAAAGGAGAGTGGACATGAGGCGGGGCGGATACTGCCCATCTGCGGCCAAAGGTCCATCGCGGATATTTCCCAGCCATCCGGGAGGGCACTACCGCCATGCTGTGGGGGAATTATTTTTAAAAATGGGTTGACTCACACTCGATCAGAGCTTTTTATTTCTCTGCCAACTGAGAACGAATCTCATTAGCGATATCCTTCATGAAACACACTTCACGCCATCGCCTCCGCTTCGCCTTATTTGCGATGGGTTTTCCCTTTTCAATTAATGCCATGGGCCAAGATCTGTTGAAGACCTTGGATGCCATGGTCGTCACGGCCGAGTCTGAGGCAGATGAGACCGACCAGCGGGGCTGGCTGCCAGCGGTAAGCGGGGCCTCGATTTTTTCTGGCAAGAAAACAGCGGTGATCGATCTGGATGCCCAGGCGAGGATCATCGGAAACAATTATCGGCAAGCGCTCTCGCAGACACCGAGCTTGTTGTTGTCTGAAGAATCCTCGCCCCTCGTCAGCATTGGCTATCGCGGACTTAATCCAAATCGTGCACAGTTTACCCAAGTGCTAAAAGACGGCATTCCGATTCATGCGGACCAGATGGGCTATCCAGAAGCCTATTACACCCCGCCGCTTGATACGGTGGATCGGATCGAATTTCTCCACGGCGGTGCGGCGCTCCAATATGGTCCGCAGCCGGGCGGCGCTTTAAATTATATCACCCACCGCCCCCGCACCGACAAGCCATTTTCCCTGCGCACCCAGCACATCGTGGGTAGCGATGATCTATACTCCACCTTCACCTCGGCCGATGG
>JBBRIB010000385.1:0-3373 GCA_038221745.1 Verrucomicrobiales bacterium | reverse complement strand
CACGCGGCCACGTGGGGATTCGTCAGGGTTGAAGAATTCGAGGGTGACGTTGGTGCCGGCGATTTGCTCTTCGTTCACAAGCATCATGGTCTGCGCCTTGAGCACCCCGACGATGTTTTGATTTTGATCGTAGCGGGGAAGCATCACGCCCTTGAGCTGGCTGCCATCCGGGAGCAGGGAAATGGCCGGAAGTTGGGTTTTTTTAGCGATGGGAGCCTGTCCCAGAAGCAGGGCGGGGGCGAAAAAAACCAGAGCTGTGAGGTAGCGGGGCAAGCGGAAGGGTGGTCAGTGCGAGGCGTGATGGATGGAGATGAGTTTGACGAGGAGATCTTCGATAAATTCGAGCGGGATTTGATTGGGTCCATCGGAAAGTGCGTTGGCCGGATCCGAGTGGACTTCCATGAAGAGCCCATCGACACCGGTGGCGACGGCGGCGCGGGCAAGCACGGGTGCGAGTTCGCCATCGCCGCCGGTGGCCCCGCCGAGGCCGCCGGGGCGTTGGACGGAGTGGGTGGCATCAAAAATGATGGGAAGGCCTTCTTTCCTCATCCAATGGAGCGAGCGCATATCGACGACGAGGTTATTGTAACCGAAGGTGGTGCCACGCTCGGTGATGAGGAAGCGCTCGCAGCCGAAGGAGCGCATTTTCCCGGCGATGTTGACGGTATCGAGAGGAGCGAGGAACTGGCCTTTTTTGATGTTGATGGCGCGGCCTGTCTTGGCGGCGGCTTCGAGCAGATCCGTCTGGCGGCAGAGGAAGGCGGGGATTTGCAGGAGATCGATGTATTCGGCTGCGATGTCCGCTTGGTCAGCGGTGTGGATGTCCGTGGTGACGGGGACACCGAGTTCCTTGCCGATTTCTCCGAGGATGCGGCAGCCGTCTTTCACGCCGGGACCACGGAAGGCGCCGATGGAGGTGCGGTTTGCCTTATCGAAGGAGGCTTTGAAAATGAAGTGGATGCCGGTGCGATCGGCGATTTCCTTGAGGGAGCGGGCCATTTCCCAAGCGAAGGCTTCGGACTCCAGGGCGCAGGGGCCGAGGATGAAAAACGGGATGGGCCCGCCGACGGGGACGCTGCCAATTTGAAAGGGATCGAAAGTCATGGGAGTGGGAAAAAATCAGCTTTGCTTGAGGGCGGCTTGGTGGAGTGGGCGGAGATTATCGAGGGCGGTGCGGAGGAGTTTCGATTCGGAAGGAGTGAGATTTCCGGAGGTTTTTGCGGTGAGCATTTCGAGGGAATCCATCACGGATTTGGCGGCGCGGAGGTTGATTTCCTTGTTGCCGGTGATGGGATTAGGGATTTGGCCGAGAAATAATCCGGCGTTCTGGGCTTGGAGGATGATGAACTCACTGAACCGGAGATCAGCTTCTGGCACGTCAGGCATGGGGGAGCCTCTCGCTTTGTGCGGAAACATTCAAGGTGGAAGATTTGAAAGGGTTTGAAGATTTTCTGCCCGAAGCGGAAGAAGGTTTTGAACAGGAGAACGTATGAGCGCCCAAATCGAGGGGTTGAAAACCTCATTTCGACACCTTAGCCACTTGGCACCCGGGAAAGGGCACAACCTCATCGGGTGATGCCTGTCATCATTGAGGAACCAAGTGGGTTGAGCGAGAAATCGAAGATGGCGGTTCTGCCGGGCTTGCCATCACCCCGGAACCCTTCGGCAGCGAAGATTATCGAGGCCTCGTTCGAGGATATCTCGCCAACCGAACGCCGCAACCTGAACTCGAGGCTTACCAATGCGTGAGCTGGCGGAAGGCTTCCAAGCGCTCCTCGATTGCAGCCTCGCTGAGGCCCTCGAGTTTCCTGGTGGAGAATGCCTCGCAGGTAAACGAAGCGAGAATCGAACCCTTGATGATCGCTTCGCGCAGCACCGGTCCAGAGTAGGGTGCATGCCCATTGGAGGCGAGATACCCAGCCATTCCGCCGAGGAAGGTATCACCCGCTCCGGTGGGATCTGCCACGTGCTCCAACGGAAACGCGCTACAACGGAAAATCCCGCCGTCTTTGGAAAACAACATCGCGCCGAATTCGCCGAGCTTTACGACAACGTTGGCCGGTCCTTTTTCCAATAGAATTTTCCCTGCCTTCACCAGATTGGAAGTGCCTGCCAATTCGCGGGCCTCACCTTCGTTAAGGACGAATAAATCGAGATGCGGCAAAACTTCGTGAAGCCGCTCGTTTGCGATCTCGATCCAAAGGTCCATCGTATCCGCGATGATGAAACGATTCGCGCCGCTGCCGCCGCCCTTGAGCGCATTGCATTGAGCGAGCATCTCAAGCTGATTGTCTGGCGACATGTTTGCCAGCACCACGATCCCGGAGGCCGCCGCCGTCGCAGGCACGGTGACTTTCCAGCTTTCCAACACATTAAGGCCCACCCGGTGTGTGGTGCGATCATTCATATTTGCATGATATTCGCCGGACCAGGTGAACGATTCATTTTCCGAGCGTTCCACGCCGCTGAGTGTGACACCTTGTTTTTCCAACATGTCCAAATGCTCCTGCGGAAAATCCCGGCCGATGATGCCGATGAGATTGACCGGGCGGGAGAAAAACGATGCCGCAAGGGCCGCGTAGGCTGCGGAACCACCGAGGAGATTCTGGGCCTCGGCTTCGGGAGTTTTGACATGATCGATGGCGATGGTGCCGCCGATGACAATTTGTGGAGTGGTGCTAGGGGTGGACATGGTGAGGCCGGAAAACTGAATCCATCCACTCTCTCTGCAAAGCTAAAATTCGCATGCGGTCCCCTGCTTTCAGCCTCCCGGACGCTGCCTTTTGAAAGAGTTCCTGGAAACCTGCGTAAAATCGGTCGATGATGCGGAGCTTGCTTTGCACCCATCCATCACTAGACTGCCGCCATCTCCATGAAGTGCTTCCATCTGACCTTCGCAGGGTTTTTCCTTTCCGCCCTGTTCGCGAATGCCGCCGAGGCACCTGCTGCTCCCAAGGAAATGGACTTCCTTGAAATCCTCGTCAAAGGCGGGCCGATGATGTATCCGCTGGCTTTAATGTCGGTGGTCACCTTGTTGATGATCCTGTTGTTTTTCCTGACCATCCGGCGCAACGCCATCGTAAGCGACCGCTTCATGAATACGGCGGAGAGCATGATCCGCAAGCGGGACTACCTCGGCCTCGCCACTTACAGCCTGCGCCGCAATGAATGCATGGCGCGGATCACTCAGAAGACCATCGATTTCATCACCAGCAATCCCACATCATCGTTTGAAAACGTCCGGGAAGTGGCCCAGGCCGAGGGCTCCCGCCAAGCAGGCATTCTCTCATCGCGGATCAACTACCTGGCAGACATCGGCTCGATCGCACCGATGGTCGGCCTGCTTGGAACGGTGATCGGCATGATCAAGGCA
>JBBRIB010000384.1:0-3405 GCA_038221745.1 Verrucomicrobiales bacterium | reverse complement strand
ATCGACTTTTTCGTTGTTGAGTTCGCGAACGATGTTCTTGACGCGTGCCCCGCGCATGCCGACGCAAGCGCCGACGGGATCGACCTTGGGATCGGTGCTCCAGACGGCGACTTTGGTGCGGAAACCAGCCTCGCGGGCAATGGCGCGGATTTCCACGGTGCGGTCGGAAATTTCATTCACTTCGGCCTCGAAAAGACGGCGGACGAAGTTTGGATGGCTGCGTGAGAGGATGATTTCCGGGCCACGACCATCATTCTCGACGGCGAGGACGTAAGCGCGGATGCGATCGCCGATGTTGTAATCTTCGCCTTGGACGCGCTCGCGATTGGGCATGATGCCTTCGAATTTCCCGAGATCGATCATCACATCATTGCGCTCGAAGCGGCGGACGGTGCCGGAAACGACATCTCCGGCGCGGTCCTTGAATTCCTCGTAAATCATCTCTTTCTCCGCTTGGCGGAGGCGCTGCATCATCGTTTGCTTGGCCGTCTGCACGGCGATGCGCCCGAAATCCTTGGGCGTGACATTGAATTCCTGGATGTCTTCAACGGCGGCTGCGGGGTTTTTCCTGATCGCGGTGGAAAGCGGAACTTCGTTGAATTTATCCGCATAATCCTCATCGGCGACGACGGTGAGTGAGGCGAAAATCCGGGTTTCGCCCTTCTTGGTATTGACTTCGGCGCGGAGCGTCTCGATGGCATCGGCTCCGGGGACCATTTTGCGATAAGCGGAAATAAAGGCAAACTCGAGCGCGGCGACGATCTTATCGCGGTCGATGCCTTTTTCTTTTTCGTAATACTCGATGAGGGCGACGATATCGTTGGTCATGGCGGGCGGTGTCTGCAAGTAGCTGCTGATGTCTAGAGACGCAAAAGAGTGGGTGCGAGACCCACTCCTTACTTTCGTCAGAAGCTGTGCGGGCAGTTTTTAGAGAGGGAAAACAGGTCTTGCAAGCCGAAACTGGATTTTGGCACCTGCCGCAAGGCGTGCGGAGCGCGGAAAGTCGGCATTCTCGGAGCGATTGGCTTCAGGAAGCGGTAGGCTGGCGGGTGTGCCGCCGGACTTCGAATCCGGGGTAGGTTTCGAGAACTTCGGACCAGGGGAACTCGCTTTCGAATTCCGGGAGATAGGTGTCTCCGGTATGGTTTTCAAAAACATGGCTGACGAGCAGGGCATCAAGGCGGCCCATGAATGCTTTATAAATCTCAGCCCCGCCGATGATAAAAACCTCGCCCTCCAGCCCGTGAAGTTTCTCCAAGCTTTCCATTTCATGGATCACTTCCACACCCGCTGCGGTCCAGGCAGGATCACGGGTGAGCACGATGTTCCGGCGCTTTGGTAGCGGGCGGCCGATGGATTCGTAGGTTTTGCGACCCATCACGATCGGGTGGCCGGAGGTGGTGCGCTTGAAAAAGGCGAGGTCTTCGGGCAAATGCCACGGCAGCGTGCCATCACGGCCGATCACCCGCTCAGAAGTCATCGCGACCACGGCTGTTAGAGTAAGGCTCATGATTTTAAATGGCGACAGGTGCCTTGATGTGAGGATGCGCCACGTAGTCGTCCAAGCGGATGTCCTCGAAAGCAAATCCATCGATCTCCTTCACCACGGGATTCAACCACAACCTCGGAAGCGGGAAAGGCTCACGACTGAGCTGGAGCTTCGTTTGCTCCAAGTGATTCAAATAAAGATGCAAATCTCCGAAGGTGTGGACGAAATCCCGCGCCTCGTAGCCGCAGACGTGCGCCACCATCTGCGTGAGCAAGGCATAGGAAGCGATGTTGAACGGCACCCCGAGAAAAAGATCCGCGCTGCGCTGGTAGAGCTGGCAGGAAAGGCCGGGAAGGCCGCCGGGCTTGGCTTCGTGGACGTAGAATTGGAATAACAAATGGCAGGGTGGCAGCGCCATTTGATGGATCTGCCCCACATTCCATGCGGAAACAACGTGGCGGCGCGAATGAGGATTGCCCAAAAGCCCATCGATGAGCAGGCGGATTTGGTCCACCGTCCGCCCCTCAGGCGTGGGCCATGCGCGCCATTGTTTGCCATACACCGGGCCGAGTTCACCCTCCGCATCTGCCCACTCATCCCAGATGGTGACGCCGTTTTCCTTCAAATAGCGGGTGTTTGTTTCCCCACGGAGGAACCACAGCAGCTCATGGATGATCGAGCGCAGATGCAGCTTCTTCGTCGTCACGCAGGGAAATCCCTCCCGCAGATCATAGCGCGCCTGCCTGCCAAACACCGAGAGTGTCCCTGTCCCCGTGCGGTCCGAGCGTTGCTCGCCGTTTTCCAGCACGTCACGCATCAAATCGAGATAAACCTTCACCCCGCAGATCAAGCCACAGCCCACCGACCCACCGCAACAAGGAAACTCGCGAACCCGAATTTCCTCAAAAAACTCCCGGAAAATCCCAGCACCCACCATGCCCTTTTTTGAAAAGCCCCTTACTTTCCGCGAGACTTGGCATACTTTGATCTATGCTGCGGCAGCCATGGAGAACCTCGCCGATCTGGCTGAAATCCTCATCCCCCTTACCGCCCTCTCGCTCAAGCCGATGATCCATCGTGGCGTGGAGGTGAAATCCATTGCAGACCCTTCTAACGGTTTCTGTGACGGCAGCCTCATGCGCAACAGTTCCAACGGCCATGGCCAACTCCTGGAATCCTCCGAGATGGTCCCACAAGATTTTGTCGAACGGGACCCTTGGTTTGCCGGCTACTTCGCCGTCGTCACCAATCTATCGAACATCGCTGCCGCCGGCGGGCGGGCGACGGCGATTTCCAATCTCACTTGGACTCTTGCCGAAGAGCTTCCCGCTGGCACCTGGGATGGAATCCAAGCCGCGTCCTGTGCCTACGCAGTCCCGATCGGCAGCGAAATCCTTTCAGGATCGGAAGGGCTGACCGTAACGATCCATGGCCTGGCGGGCGATCACATGATCCACCGCAATAACGCGCGGCCCGGTGATTTGCTTGCCATCGTCATCGATATGAAAGGCAGCTACCGGGAAGGGCAAAATGTCTGGGACGCCAGCACCTCCACCAGCCCGCAGCGCTTGCGTTCGAATCTGGAATTGATCCCCTCTCTAGCCGAGAAAGGCCTCTGCTGCGCGGGAATGAAAATTGGCAAAGGCGGGCTCATCGCCACTTTGGCCGCACTTTGTGAATACTCCGCCCTCGGTGCCACCGTCGATCTCGGGCACCTGCCCTGCCCTTCGGACTCGTCCATCGCCAAGTGGCTGCTTACCGAGCCGACTTACGGTTATCTGTTAGCCGTCACGCCCGAGGATCTCGAAAGCACCCTCATGCACTTCACTTCCAGCAAAGTCACTTGCCGCCAAATTGGCCATTTCCGCAACGCGCCCGGCATCACGCTTGTGGCCGATGGTGAAAATGTGGATCTA
>JBBRIB010000383.1:0-3406 GCA_038221745.1 Verrucomicrobiales bacterium | reverse complement strand
GTTTAACCCCAACGCCCCGCGCGGTCGCAGGAATCCTCGTGGAAAACATCACTCCAAAAGACGCCCCCAACAAGGGTGATGCGCTTTTATCGATCATGCGGTCCCTGGCGTGCACCCGGGCGGTTTTCTTCGGCGACGACGTGACGGACGAGGATGTGTTCCGCCTCCGTGATGATCGCGTTCTTGGCATCCGCATCGGCATGGATCCGCGCAGCGCAGCCACCTGTTATCTCCATGACCAAAATGAAACAGGTGCGGCGATTTCCAATATCATAAACTTGTTAGATCAGGCAGGAGAGATAAATCATAATAACGGGACAGGCGTTTAATTATTCAACGGGCATTCAAGGAGGGGCGGAACGCGTCCGCCCACGCGGATGATGAACCAATGGGGAGTCCCAAGGGTCTTCTCATTGGCATTTCATTCTCACGACGAACGCGTTGCGCCGCTCCTTCGTTTTTGTGTCCTGCGCCCCCCTGTTTCCCGTGTTGAAATCGACGATTGACTTTCAGACTCAGCCCTCGTTTAAAGTATTTCAATGAATCGCAAAAATCGGCTTGCGGGGAGGTTTCTGCCATCACGGGTGTATGCACGATGGAAGTGGACCGTCCGTTTCGGGCTGTCGGCATTGCCGTTGATCCTGTTCATCGCGGGCAGCGTGGTTTTTTACCTAACCCCCACCATCTACCAAAGCAAGGCCGCCTTCGAATATCTGGGTAAGCGCCCGACCGCCGAGGTCGTCGCGCTGTTAGATTCTCAACAAGTCATTTCCCAGGCGAGCAAAGCCCTCGAAGCGGCAACTTTCCTCGGTGTGGATTCCTATGAAGCAGTCGAAATCATTTCCCAAAGCATCCAGACGAAGGTGGACCCCGGCACCGGGTTTATCGAACTCACGGCGGATCACCCTCAACAGCAATTCAGCCGCGATCTGGCGGCGGAACTGCCCAAGGCGCTCGATTCCTACGAGAAATCAATCGCCGTGGCAGAACTTACCGCCCGGATCGAGGCTGAGGGCAGGTTGGCGCTCGATGCCGGGGACATCGCCGCAGAAAAGCGTGCCGAACTCTTGAAGTGGTTCGTCGTGCACCCCGGGGAAGCGAAGGATCCCTCCGCCCAGTTGGCCATTGATGAGCTCCGCGGCAATTGGCAGAATGCCGTTGGCCGCGCCCACGAATCCAACAATCGCCTTGCCGATTCGGAGATCGAATTGTCCGCGCGAAAGAGTCTCATCCAGATCCGTTCGCAGCCGGAGATTTCCAGTGGCCCGCTCAGCAAAGAAACCGGCGATTCACTCGGTGCGGTCATTTTGGAGGCCTTGGCCAGCGGTCTTGCGTTCGCACTGGCGGTCCCCTACCTGCTGGAGCTGGCATTTCCCCGTCGTCGCCGGACCCCTCCAACACTGGAGGAAATCGGGTTCGAGAAGGCAGAAAACATTGGGATCATGAGTCCAATGGAGAAATTAGGTGCAGTCTGCAAGTCGTGAAATTTTCCTGAAATTTTCAGGGTTTATTCCTCTGCCTGCCATAAATCGGGCGCTGGACATAAAAGTGATCCTGAACACGAAACGGTCCACGCTGGGGCGGAACGCGTTCTAGGAAAAATCTCATCAAAATCGATGAAGCGGAAAAATCCAGCAAGCCATGAGCCGCAGACAGCAGTTATGGGCAGGTGGCATCGGGTTGATCCTCGCTGCCGTGGCGATCTGGTTCCGCGACCTCCAGTGGCTGGCAGCGCCGGAGGATGCCCTGCCGCTCGCGCTGGGGCTACCGCTCGCTTACCTGCTTGGGCGGCCTTGGATTCCGGTAAGCAAGGCATTTCCCAAGCAAGCCCACCTGCCGGCGCTGCTCGGCATATTGGCTTTCGCGGCAGGCTGGGTGATCGAAAACCTCACGTTGCTGGCACTGAGCTGGACGTTGCTTTGTTTTCTTTGGAGCCGCTACGGATTCGCTGGCCATCCACGGCGCGGCCGTCTGGCATGGCTTGTGTTGTTTTCATTTCCGTGGCTGATCATCGAGTGGCAATCGATAGGCTGGGCGTTCCGGCTCTCGTCAGCCGCCGTTGCGGAGGAGGTTTTCAGGCTGATGGAATTCCCGGTGAGCCGAATCGAACTGCGGATAGGTCGTAGTCGCGTAATCAGGCCACAATTAATTCGGGCTGCCTGCGCCGTTGAGAATTTCCATGTAGAGATCCTCCAAAGAGCGGCGGACGGGTGCAAAGGCGCGGACGCGAATGCCCGCGCTCACCAGCGTCTCGATCAAGACGGCGGGGTCCGAGCCGTGGCGCAGGCGAATGCGTTTAGCTTCCAAAACATCACCTCCCGTGCTTTGGATGATGCCGCAGGCGGTGGCCCATGGCTCAAGATCCACTTCGAAGATCAGCGAGTCATCATGCAGATCATCAATGCTGCCCTCGAAGACGCGCTTGCCTTCGCGCAGGATCGCCACGCGATCGCACATCAGCTCCACCTCGGCGAGGAGATGGGAGTTGAATAAAACCGTCATGCCGCGTTCATCGCGCAGCTTGAGGATGAATTCGCGGAACCACCGGATTCCCTCGGGATCGAGGCCATCGGTGGGTTCGTCCAACAAGAGGACTTCGGGCGCGGGCAGCAGTGCTTGGGCGAGCGCAAGGCGCTGGCGCATGCCATGGCTATAGGTACGGACCTTGGAGTGCACCCGGCGGGTGAGACCCACTTGCTCAATGACTGCCTCTGCCGCCTTGGGATCAAAGCCAGCGGAATAGCTCATCAGGATTTTCAAGTTTTCCCAACCGCTGAGGTAATCATAGAATGCCGGAGCCTCGAACACTGCACCGACCTTGGCGAGGGCCTTAGAGCGGTTTTTCAACACAGAAATTCCACCGATGGTGACATCTCCGGCATCTGGCATGACCATGCCGAGGATGATACCAAGAGAGGTGCTTTTCCCCGCGCCGTTGTGGCCGAGCATGCCATAGATTTCACCCGGCTTGACGTGGAAGGAAACGTCCATCAGCGCGGGTTTCCCAGCGAAGGTTTTATAGAGGCCGGTGGCTTGGAGCATAGAGTTAGATATTTAGTTACCGACGGCGAAGCGCTGTTTGTTTGAACTTGATAGATCGGCGTAAAGGAAATTGACACCATTCGGATGCCAGGATTCTTTATCGATGATGAGGGGGATGCGTTCTGGAAACTCATCGTTGCCAAAAAAGTATAGCTCGGCACGTAGGCGGCCATTCTGCGTCGAGTTCCATAGATAGCTGGAGCCGGTCTTTTCAAACTGCTCTTTGTCAGCCGGGCAACGAAAGGCCTCGGGCGAACCCAAATACTCCAACAAAGCCGTCTCGATGACAGGGATGTCATCGTTTTTTGAAGAGCGCAGCGCCGCCAGTGTGGGCATCAGGTTGTTATGATCCTGCAAGTAGCTC
>JBBRIB010000382.1:0-3421 GCA_038221745.1 Verrucomicrobiales bacterium | reverse complement strand
CCTCCAAGGAACTGCCTCACATTAAATTACGGGGCCTGCAAATGCACATTGGATCGCAGCTTACCTCAATCGCACCGTTCATTGAGGCGGTTGAAAAAGTCATTCCGCTGGTCACGGCTTTGAAGGCTCGCCATGGCATTGAGTTTTGGTCGATCGGTGGAGGCATCGGGATCATTTACCAGGAATCTCTCGATTCCGGGAACGCCGCTTGGTGGGAAAATCAAGCCGAGGATATCCGCCCGCTGACCATCGAAAAGTATGGCCAGGAACTCGTCCCTCGTTTGAAAGACTTGGGTTTGAAGATTCTACTGGAGCCAGGCCGCTACGTGGTGGGCAATGCAGGGGTCCTGCTCACCAAATGCCTTTATGAGAAAAAGGGATCTGCCAAGACCTTCAAAATCGTGGATGCGGGGATGAATGACCTCATCCGCCCTGCGCTCTATGAAGGGCATCATGAAATCGTGCCATTGGCCGAGCCGAAAAGTGCCGAGCGATTCAAAGTGGATGTCGTCGGCCCGATCTGCGAGAGCGGGGACTTTTTCTGCCAAGATCGGCCATTGCCTGATTTCAACCCAGGTGATCACATCGCTCTGATGTCCGCCGGTGCCTATGGCTTTGTAATGGCCTCGAACTATAACTCGCGGCCCCTGCCTGCTGAGATTCTGGTGGAGGGTGCCACGGCGACGGTAGTCCGCAAGCGGCAGACTCTTGACGATCTCGTCGAAGGCGAACTCTGACAATCGGGGAGCACACGCGCCCACGCGTGTGCTCCTTTGCGCCCCCGCCGAGGACGGCGTGGATTTGGATCGGGCGGCATTCCCCCATGAATTCGAGCGCTGCCACACGCTCCAGTCCATTTCCGGCGAGGCGCCGGAAACCACAAGCGAGGGCGCTTATGCTCCCCGAGCTGCGCTCGTCAGGAATCTGGAATCAGATCGGTTAGAAAATCCGCGATCACCATTCTGTGATCGCTGTCACGGGTGCTCACCGCCCGGGAGCGAATGGGGGTGAAGTGGCGGGTGGCATAAATTTGATCGATCCTCAGAATCGGCAATCGGCGCTGATAGGTATTTCCCCAGCCACTGCCGGAAGCGGCAAAGGCATCGACGAAATCCCGGGTGAGTTGGCGATGGACAACATCCGTGGCAGGCGCATTGAAGTCCCCACCGAAGAGGGTGGGGGTGTTGGGGAAATCCGTCGTCTGCGCGAGAACTTGTTGGGTGAAATTCAACTCCTGCGTGCGAAGGATGCGGTTGTCGCGATGGGCTTGCCACGCAGAAGGGGACCACAATCGGAGGTCTGTGGCGGCGGTGCGGAGGTGGACGTTAACGATTTCAAAAGTGGCCCCGGTGGGTGTTGAAATCGTCACTTGATGGTCTCTTTGGCTCGGGTTGCGGATTTCCCTTTGGATCTTCCAGCGGGTGACGATGCCATTGGTCTGATGGGCGCGATAGTCGCCATGCCCGCCATAGAGCACATCGGCCACCTGGCGGACCTGATGGGCGGCGATGTCTTGCAGGAGGACGACATCCGGTTGCCATTTCGCGATGTCATTTGCGGGATTCCCATAGGTGAAGAATGCGCAGTTTAAAGTGACCACCCGCAGAACCTGCTTGCCCTGGTGCGTCTCCGCCTTGCCATGAAGTGGGGCTGCTTTGCCGAAATTTGCCAGCACACGGGCCTCATCCGAGCCGACCAAAAGCGTCACCGCCCAGACCGCCGTCATCACCAATGAGAGCGAAGCCCTCAGGAACACGAAAGCGACCATCGCCAGCAAAAGCCCGAATCCTCCCCAGAGCCAAATGGGCACCACGGTAAAGGCCGCGAAGCGATCTGGCTGCTGCGCGAAACAATAGACCGTGAAAAGATGCAGGAGCAGCGAGGCCCCTACAAGTGTCCATCCTAAGCGGCGGCGCAACATGATTGGAGGAAATGTAAAATCTTAAGCACTAAATTTCAAACGGAAGATATAGAGATCTAAATATATTCTCGTCTCTTCGTTTAGAGTTTATGATTTTAGATTTAGTGCTTACATCCCCGGTATTCCGAGGCCTCCCGTGAGCTTCTTCATCTCGTTGGCGGACTTTTCCTTCCCTGTGGCGATTGCTTCCTGCACGCCTTTGAGAACGAGTTCTTCAAGGAATTCGGCATCGGAAGGATCGATCACGGAAGGATCGATCCTGATTGAGAGCACATCACCCGCGCAGGTGGCGATGACATGCACCTTGCCGCCACCGACCGAGGCTTCCACGGTCTGAGTGGCAAGTTCTTCTTGTTTCGCGGCGAGGCCAGCTTGCATTTGCTGGGCTTGTTTCATCAGTTTTTGGATGTTCATGAATTTTCAATTTAAGACTTTCCCCTCGAATTTCACGAGGGCGGCTTGGATGAGTGGATCGCTGTGAAAGGTGTCTTCGACAGGGGCCGGCGGCGGGGTGGGGGCTTTGGGTTGCTCGGCAGGTTTTTCGTCCTTCCATGGAGCAGGTTCGGGGGCCGGGATTTCGCTGACCTCGGGTGCATCTGCGATGAGTGAATCGAACATGGAAAGGCCCCCTGTGGGTTTGGCAGTCGGTTTATCGACGGGTAGGGCAGCGGCGGGTGCCGGTGCGGGCGTGGAAGGTGGAGCTTCGGCGGCTTGGGGTAACGGGGGCGGGCTTGGCGGTTGCGAGCCGCCGCCACCCGGGGCTGTTAGGAAATCGGCCCCGCGGGTGAGGACTTTGATCACATCCGTGATCCGGACTTCGCCGAGGGATTGGATGGCTTTGATGACTCCGAGTTCGAAATGCAGGCGTTTGTTGGTGGCCCATTTCATGCGGCCCTCGGTCTCCGCGAAGACATCAATGGCAGAGAGAATGCGGTCTGGCGGGTAGGCATCGGATGCGGCCAACAATTCCTTCCAAAGGTGGGCAGGGATACCTTCACCATCCGCCGAAGGATCGAGCTTGGCGACCAACAGGGCACGCAGGCAGCCGATGAGTTCACCCAGGAGTTGGGAAAGTTCGCGGCCACACTCGGCTTCTTTTTGAATGAGAGAGAGAGCGGCTGGATTGTCTCGGGCGAGCAGGGTCTGGGTGAGGGCTGCGACTTTCTCACGGGAGGTGAAGCCGAAAACATCAAGAACATTGGCCTCGTTGATCGTATCGCCACAGAAAGAGACGAGTTGATCGAGCATGGATTGGGCATCGCGCATGCCCCCATCCGCGCCCTTGGCAATGGCCCAAGCGGCGGTCTCTTCGAGGGTGATGCCTTCGAGGGAAGCGATGTGGAGCAGGTGCCGGGCGATGGTTTCCGTGGGGATGGGACGGAGATCGAAGCGCTGGCAGCGGGAGAGGATGGTAGGCAGGATCTTGTTTGCCTCGGTGGTGGCGAAGATGAATTTCACATGGGGCGGCGGCTCCTCCAGCGTTTTAAGCAACGCATTGAA
>JBBRIB010000381.1:0-3427 GCA_038221745.1 Verrucomicrobiales bacterium | reverse complement strand
GATGCCCTGAATTTCAGCGGAATCTGGGCGGAGGAAATCAACGCATACACCAAACGGCTGCAGCAGACCGAAGCCCGCGATGTACGTGGGATTCTCGAAAAAGAAGTCGCCGCGATGGAGAGACAAATCGAGGAAGCAAACCTTGAAATTCTCAATTTCTCGAAGGAACAGAATTTTCTCGGCGGTGATTCGCAGGTCGCTTCGGTTCTTGGGAAGCTTTCGCAAATTGAACTCGACTTGGAAGCTGCGCGTACCAGTGTCGCGGCCAAGAAGCAGCAACTTGAAAGCCTGACGGAACAGATCAGCCACCAAAGTCCCATTGAGCTTCAGATAAAAACAGCCAATGAGGAACTGGCCAATCTTCGCGCCACCTACACCGACGCGAACCCGCTTGTGCAAGCGAAACTGCAGAGCATCGAATACCTTGAGATACAGATCGGCAAACTGAAAGAGACAGGCAACATGGAGCTGGACGCCTACACCGGCACCCCACTGGGAAATCAGCTTTACCTCACCATCATCGGCCTGCGTAACGAACTGCTGGAGGCGGAAAGCCGCATCACATCTCTCCAGAAAAGCCGCCAATCCACTGCGGCCCGCTTGGCGGAATTTCCCGCGATCATCAGCGGCTACGAGGCGCTGCAGAACCGCCGCAACGCCCACCTCGAAGGGCTTTCCCTGATGAGCAACCGTTTGAAGGAAGCCGAAATTTTCGCCTCCGGCGCGCCGGGGTATTGGCAGGTATTCCAGGCACCCGATCCACGCGCCATCATTCCCTCTTCTCTCGTTAAAAAGCCTGCGGCCTTGGGTGCACTTGGTGCGATGGCGGGTGGCGGACTGGCCGTTTTGCTCACGCTTTTCCTCACCCAGCGCACCTCGCGCCGCTCCATTCTCGAGTGCTGTGCGGCGACTCGTGCGCCGCTGATCTGCCATCTGCCTACCACTTTGGAAAAAGATGCAAAAGCGGCCATCGCCCATTTTTGGATCACTTATCTCGCCCCAAGTCTGGACCGTCCGGGCCGTATCCTATTCTGGACCGCTGCCCTCGATCCCGAGGACGAGCGGAGATTATGGATCATGCTCGCTGAAGCCGCCGCAGAGGATGCGGCGATGCCGATCCAAGTGCTCGATCTGACGCCAGATCCTCTCTGGGCGGCTGCGGCACTGCCCGCGTCGCTCATGTGGTTTGCCGATTCATCAGCGGATTTCCAAAATGAAAATCCCGTCATCCTCCGTGCATCCTCCCTGCCTCACCGCGAGTCCCGAGCCATGCTGGCGGAGGTCGATCACTGGATTTCCGCAGTTGCCGGGCAAAAAGATTCTCTCAGCCGCGCCGTCGATTCCCGCCAACTCACCGACACCTATCTTCCTGCCTGCGATGGGACAATTGCCTGGACTGAGCGCCCGAAAGGCCGCATCCGCGAGATGGCGGATGTCGTTTCCTGCTTTCTTGCAAAACGTTTTTCCTGAAATTCAGACTCCATGAAAAACTTCTTCGCCCTGCTCCTCCTGCCGCTCTGCTTGCTCTCGCCTGCGCTGGGGGAAAAGGCAGATCAAGCTCCAGAAACGATCCCTGGAAATCAAGCGCCCACCGCGGCCACCTCGTGGCGTAACCGCTATGAACTCGGTCCCGGCGATGTGATTAATTTCGCTCTTTTCGGTAGGCCGGAACTGGACAGGCCGGGATTCCGCATCGCGCCAGACGGGACGATCAGCTACCTGCAAGCGCAGAACATCCAAGTTGCCGGGCTGACTCTCGACGAGGCGCGGCTGGCGATCGAAGAGGGGCTTTCCTCGAATTTCCGGGCACCCCGAGTCATCATCACTCCGCAGGAAATCGGTTCCAAGCGATTTACCATTTTAGGAAAAGTCATCAACAAAGGCGTCGTCACCTTGGAGCGGCCCATGACCTTGGTCGAGGCCATCGCCAACGCTGGCGGGATCGAAACTGGATTGTTCGAGAAAAATACCGTCGAGCTTGCGGACCTCGACCGATCGTTTGTTTCCAGGAAAGGCAAACAGCTTCCCGTGGATTTCCGAAAACTTCTCAATGAGGGCGATATGAAACAGAACATCGAAATCGAGCCTAATGATTTCATCTTCATCGCCTCTACCATTACGAATGATTACTATGTGCTTGGCGCCGTGGTGAATCCGGGAGTGCAGGGCCTTACTCCGGATGCCACCGTTGTCTCAGCCATTTCGCGGCGCGGCGGGCTGAATGACAGGGCTTGGTCGGACCGGGTATTGGTGGTGCGCGGTAGCTTGTCCAAGCCGGAGACGTTTGTCATCAGCCTGAAAGACGTGCTTGCGGCGAAGGAAAAGGATTTCAAACTCCAGCCCAAAGACATTGTTTTTGTCTCGGAGCGGCCATGGGCGGGGGCGGAGGATATCTTGAAACTTGCCCTCTCCGCCTTCGCAACCAGCGCTTCATCCACATGGGTGAACCTTAACGTCGATCCCGTTCTAACGTCACCCTGATGTACCGAAATTTTTCCATAGCGGTGGCGATCGGGTCGCTCTGTTTTTTAGGAACTGGCTGCCAACAGACGATTCCCGATGCGCAGTTTGACGCTCGGATGGCGGATCAGACGCTAAGAAGTCCTAATTTCACGAAGGTCAAGATCAACCG
This sequence comes from Verrucomicrobiales bacterium, assembly GCA_038221745.1. Classification (GTDB taxonomy): domain Bacteria; phylum Verrucomicrobiota; class Verrucomicrobiia; order Verrucomicrobiales; family Akkermansiaceae; genus Luteolibacter. The sequence continues at coordinate 795 of JBBRIB010000381.1, read as the reverse complement.
CTCGCCGGACAAGAAACTGCTGAGTCCACCTACTGAGGCATATCTTCTAGGACCGGGCGATATCATGGAGATTGAGATCGCAGAGGTCGGCGGGACGCTCGCGCAGACCTTCGTGATGCCGGATGGGATGATCTATTACAATCTCGCGGGAGGAGTGTATGCGGAGGGACTTACCACTGCACAGCTATCGAAAAAACTCAGGGAAGCGCTCAAGCGCGATTACGCGAACCCGCTTGTAAATGTCAGCCTGGTCGAGGTGCGCTCACGCCGTTTCTGGGTCCTTGGCCGTGTGTTCAAGCCAGGTCTCTATCCGCTGCGTCAGCCGACCACCCTGCTGGAGGCGATCTCTCTGGCTGGCGGGCTTTTCACTTCGCGCTTCTCTGGCACCACCGAGGAATTAGCGGATCTTTCCAGCAGTGTGGTAATCCGCAATGGAGAAATTCTGCCGGTGAATTTTGAAAAACTCGTCCGCTCCGGTGATACTTCACATAATATCTATCTTCATGATGATGATTACATATATCTTCCTTCCTCTGCCACATCTACGGTTTTACTGTTAGGAGCCGTAGCCGCTCCGCAGGCGGTCGGTTACAGTGATTCGCTCACCTTGATCGATTGCATCGCGCAGTGCAAAGGGCCTGCGAAGGGAGCATATCTGAAAGAGGTCGTCATCGTCCGCGGCTCACTCGATCAGCCCACCGCATCCATCGTGAATCTTGAGGCCATCCTCACCGGGAAAGAAACCAATGTGCTGCTCCAGCCGGGCGATATTGTCTGGATACCGAAGCGCCCGCT
>JBBRIB010000380.1:0-3437 GCA_038221745.1 Verrucomicrobiales bacterium | reverse complement strand
TGCACGGGCGGATGGGGACACAGTGCTTGCCGCGCAGATTCACGCACGATTTTGCTACCGGATGCATAATCTCAGCGAGTTTATGAAAACGGTTTTGCAGCGTTTTACGCGGTGGTTCAATCGCACTCACGAGCGCAGCGGGACCTTGTGGGAGGAGCGCTTCAAGAGTGTGATCGTAGAAAGCGGGATCGCGGCAAGGACGATCGCGGCGTATATTGATTTGAATCCGGTACGTGCTGGGGTGGTATCAGATCCGGCGGATTATCGCTGGAGCAGTTATGGCGAAGCGGTGGGCGGCGGCGAGAAAGGCAATGGCAAAAAAGCACGGGAAGGATTGGTGCGGGCGTGCCTGAGCCACGAGGGGGCGAAGTTTGAGGCGCATCAATGGCAGGAAGTTTCGCGACTCTACCGGCGGGTGATGGGGCTGGCCCTGGGTAGGAACAGTGGGAAAAACCCGGGAATTGAGCGGTTAAAAGGCAAAGCTCGACCAATGCTCAATACGCAAGAGGCTCTGGAGGCGGAGGAGAACGGAACTGTGCTCCCAGATCTGAGCATGGCAAAAATGCTGCGGTGCCGAGTGAGGTATTTAACGGACGGCGCGGTACTCGGCAGCAAGGAATTTGGGAATGAGGCTTTCTTCGAAGCCCGGGAGAGGTTCACCGCGAAGCGCAAGGATGGGGCACGCAAGATGAAAGGAAATGGAGCTGACGCCGCAGGCATCTTGTGGAGCATGAGGGCGCTGAGGTTGAGGATTTAAAATAGGAATGCACCAACCCAGAATTCTGAACCCATCTTTAAGCGGCTCGAAAAGATGACTGATCTGAGAAAATAACCGGTGCTCTTGGGGCAGACGTGGCGAAATTAGTTGGTTTTTGTCCCAGCGAGGATCAGATCCGCATACTTGGGCTTGGTGGACATTCTTAAGGCTCGGTGGCTCATGGCGCGGGATGGATTCCTTGATAGTTGACTTCCCTGAAGGTGGCGGAAAGTGGACGCAAATTTTGAAATGCTGCGGTGGAGGCCACCAGCAGTCCCTTGTAGAATATAGATTCGATAAATTTTTTCGAGTTTTATCAACTTTTTACTTGGCAGATCGTCGAAGCTGTGTCAGTTTCTCCACGTCGCAAGACAAGGCGGTCCGACTGAGATGCCTCCCGGGTTAATGGGTTTTTCCCAGGGGGATGATCAGTCGGGCCGCTTATTTTTTACGGAGCTGCCTCCGAACAGAGAAAAGCCAAGTCATGGATTTGTGTTTAAGAGTTGGCTGGAATTGATAACGTTGCTGTATGAAATTAATTCGGTTTGGCGAGGAAGGACGTGAGGAGCCTGGAGTGATTTTGGCAGACGGTCGCCGGGTGGACGCAAGCGGGGAGTTTCGGGATTATGATGAAGGTTTTTTTGCAATGGGCGGGCTGGAATCTTTGGCCGAGTGGGTTGCGGATGGTTGTGTGGGCGGACGAGTGGTGGATCCTCTGGTGCGGCTCGGGCCTCCGGTGGAGCGGCCATCAAAGATTGTATGCATCGGAAAAAATTATCTCGATCATGCCAAAGAGCTGGATGAAGGGCTACCCACGGAGCCGGCGATTTTCATGAAGGCGACGAGCGCATGGAGCGGGCCATTCGACGATGTGCGAGTCCCGCGTGGCTCGACAAAGATGGACTATGAGGTGGAGCTGGCCTTGGTGATCGGGCGGACGGCTTCTTATGTGGAGGAGATCGAGGCGATGGAATATGTGGCGGGTTACTCGACGTTTTGTGATTTTTCCGAGAGAAGTTTTCAAAAGGAGATGGGCGGGCAGTGGACGAAAGGGAAAAGCGCGGATACCTTCGCCCCGATGGGGCCGTGGCTGACAACGATGGATGAGGCGGGCGATCCGCAAAATCTGCGCTTGTGGTGCAAGGTGAATGGCGAGCTGAGGCAGAATGGCTTTACGGGAGATATGTTGTTTTCCGTGAAACAATTGGTGGCATACGTCAGCCGTTTCATGACCCTGCTGCCGGGCGATGTGTTAGCCACGGGAACTCCCGCAGGGGTCGCGATGGGAATGAATCCGCCGCGTTATTTGGAAGCGGGGGATTTTGTGGAATGCGGGGTGGAAGGCTTGGGTGAACTCGGACAACGTGTGGTAGCGACTCCCTGAGCAATGATCCAGCAATTTTCCAACGCGAAGCGAACCCTGATCCGTGCGCGGCATTCGCTGCATCCATGGCCACGGCCGCCGGGAGGGCCGCATTATTCGGTGTGCCATTTTTGCGATACGCTACATGAGGCGCATCCGGTGCCCGAGGGGACGGCGGCGATGTGCAAGTGTTGCGGTGCGGTGCTCTATCAAAATCGCTGTGCTTCGCTGGCAAGGGCCACGGCTTTTTCAATCACGGCAATGATCATGATGGTGGTGGTGCACGTATTTCCGTTTCTGGTGATGGATGCGGCGAGTATCCGCACCAGTTTGAATCTAACTTCGGCTGCGATGGCATTGATCGATGAGGGCAGCCCGATTCTGGGGGTGGTGTTGGCGCTGTTCACGATTGTGGCACCGATCGCGCTGGCCTCGGGGTTGATCTATGTTTGTGGCCCATTGATTTTCGGAAGGGTGGCACCGGGGGCGATGCATGTTGCCAAATGGTTGAACCGGACGGAGCCATGGAACATGGTGGAGGTGTTTTTGTTAGGGGTTCTGGTCAGTCTTTTGAAATTGGGAAAAGTGGCGGAGGTGCACTTTGGTTACGGATTCTGGGCGTTTTGCATCTTGATGTTTTGCATGGCCGCAGCGGTGGCGGGAATTGACCGGGATGAACTCTGGGATCGTCTGGAGGTGGCGAAAAAATCATGATCGGGCAATTGCCAAGAGCTGCCACGTTGGGAATGGCCGGTTGTCATACTTGTGGGAAAGCCTCGCCGGTGGCGCAGGGAGTTTGCCCGCGCTGTGGATCTCACCTGCATTTGCGCAAGCCGCAGAGCATCCAGCGCACGGTGGCGTTGATGATTGCGGCGGCGGCGCTTTACATCCCGGCGAACATCTTACCGGTGATGACGGTGGTGGAGCTGGGCGATGTGGACGCGACGACGATCATCAAGGGGATGGTGAGGTTTTGGAAAAGCGGGGCCTATCCGATCGCCCTGGTGATTTTCACGGCCTCGATTTTAATTCCGTTTTTAAAAATGGTGGCCTTGACATGGCTGTGTTTGGCGGCCTCTGGCAAAGTGCATCCCTCCCCTTCCCTGCTGGGAAAAGTATATTGGTTTACGGAACTTTTGGGGCGGTGGTCGATGGTGGATATTTTTGTGGTAGGAATTTTAGTGGCGCTGGTGCAGTTGGGCAACTACATGACAATTACACCCGGCTCGGGGGCGATCGCGTTTGCGGGTGTGGTGTTGCTGACAATGTTCGCCGCGCTAAGCTTCGACCCGCGCCTGCTGTGGGATCGCTTGGAAG
>JBBRIB010000379.1:0-3450 GCA_038221745.1 Verrucomicrobiales bacterium | reverse complement strand
ATTTCTTTTTTGTCATCGGCCAGATCTATACCGATAAAAAAGCCCCGGCCGCCATCCGCAGCCAGGCGCAGGGTTTCCTCATCGTGCTCACCCAAGGCATCGGCATGTACCTCGGGGCCAAACTCAACACCGCCTATTTTTCCCACAAAATTGGAACTGCCAGCGGCAGCGAAGCGCTCGCCCTCTGGCCATCGTTCTGGTGGTTCCCGGCTCTTTTGACCGTGGGCATCCTCGTGCTGTTCCTCGCCTTCTTCCGCGATAAAATCGCACCGTCTCAAAATTAGCACCCTTTTATTCCGATGCCTCCTATCCGCATTCTCTGCATCGGTGCCGGCCATATGGGCCGCTCTCATGCGCTTGCCTATCATCAGATTTCGGGATTTGAAATCTGTGGGATCGTCACGCGTTCCCAAGCTTCAGCCGCCGCTCTCAATCTAGAACTCGGTGGCGGCTACCCGACCTTTACCGATTTCCACACTGCTCTAACATCCACGCGGCCTGATGCCGTTTCCATTTCCACTTACCCGGACACCCATGCCGAGTATGCCGAGGCCGCATTCGATGCGGGCTGTCATGTGTTTATTGAAAAGCCCCTCGCAGAGACCGTGCCCGCCGCCGAGCGTATCGTCGCCAAGGCGCGCACCACGGGGCGCAAACTGGTGATCGGCTATATCTTGCGCCATCATCCCAGTTGGATCAAATTCATCGAACTCGCCCACACTCTCGGCAAGCCGCTGGTGATGCGCATGAACCTCAACCAGCAATCCTCCGGCGCGAACTGGAATACCCACAAAGCGCTGATGTCCTCCATCTCTCCCATCGTCGATTGCGGGGTGCATTATGTGGATGTGATGTGTCAGATGACGCGTTCCAAACCGATCCGCGTCTCTGGCCTCGGTGCCCGCTTGTCTGATGAGCTACCCGAGGGGAAAATCAACTACGGTCACCTCCAAGTCACGTTCGAGGATGGCTCCGTGGGCTGGTATGAGGCAGGCTGGGGACCGATGATGAGCGAAGTGGCCTTTTTCGTCAAAGACGTGGTCGGGCCGCGAGGCAGTGTATCCATCGTCGCGGAAAAAGCTGCGGCAGGCGGCCAAAGCGCCAACGTGGGTGCCCATACCCAGACCCAGGCACTGCGGCTTCACCACGCGCAGTTGGATCCTGCTGGAAATTTCACCCACGCCGATGAAATTATCCATCTGGACGATGAACCAGACCATGATGGCCTCTGTTTCCGCGAACAAGAATTCTTCCTCAAAGCCATCCTCGAAGATGCGGATCTCACCGCCCACATGGACGATGCCATCGCCTCCATGCGCATCGTCATCGCCGCTGATGAGAGCTTCCGCACCGGGCGCACGATTGACCTTTGATGCTTGATTACGATTCTTATCAACCCAAAGCTTCCTTCAAGCGCGCCAGCACCTCTTCGTAGGCTTCCATGACATTGCCCAGATCGCGGCGGAAGCGGTCCTTGTCCATCTTCTCGCCGGTTTTCAAGTCCCACAAACGGCAGCCATCGGGGCTGATCTCATCCGCGAGCACGATGATGGATGGATCGGAAACAAGGCGGCCGAACTCGAGTTTGAAATCCACGAGTTTCAGCCCGCATTTCGCGAAGAAATCAATGAGGATGGAATTCACCTTTAGGGCGGAGGTGCGCAGATGGGTGAGGTCCTCAGGAGTGGCGAGACCCATCTCACGAATGTAATCATCGTTGATCAATGGATCTCCAAGCTCATCACTCTTATAGGAGAACTCGATGATGGGTTGGGAAAACTCACGGCCCTCTTCAACTCCCGTGCGCTTGCAATAACTGCCTGCGGAAAAATTTCTCACAATCACCTCCACCATCAGGATGGAGACTTTTTTGACTTCCACATTGGTGTCATCGATCTGGCGGACAAAATGCGTGGGCACTCCTTCCCGCTCAAGAAATCCGTAAATGAGCGTGCTGATGGCGTTGTTCAAACGGCCCTTGTTTTCGAAACTCGCTTTCTTCTCACCGTTGAAGGCGGTGGCGTCATTCTTGAATTCCATGCGCAGCGTCTCCGGGTTTTCTGTCGTCCAAAGCCGCTTTGCCTTGCCCTCGTAAATCGGTGTCATTGGTGATTCCTAAAACCCCATCCCTGTGCGGTCAAGAGCGCTGAAACTCCAGCTGCGTTTCATTTGATTTCTCGATAAAACGCTGAAAAGTTCCTAACCCCTGAAATTCAAGCCTTGCTAACTAAGTGGAAATCCCTAAACTCCGGCTTTATCCATGCACAAAGTGGTTACATCGGTGGGAAAAGACACTGTTCAACCTCCTCAAAAGGTTTCACGCGCTCGCTCCTTGCCATCGCGGAGGCCCTTTGATGTGGCGGTGATCCTGTCGATGGTGCACTACCTCGGGGTAATCGTGATGATCACCACGCTAGTGTATTGCTTTCGTGAACCCAGCCAACTGGCGTCCAGGATGTTCGTAGGAGCGCTGATTTTCAGCGTCTGCACTTGGTTGGTGGCCTTTTTCAAGCGCCGCTCAACGCATTGCCCATTGTGTAAAGGAACGCCCTTGATCAATTCCGGCGCACTCACCCACAAGCGAGCCACCCGGATTTATCCCTTCAACCACGGTGTCTCTGCCACGCTTTCCCTCATCGCCATGCAGCGCTTCCGCTGCATGTATTGCGGCTCGGACTATGATTTGCTCAAGTATTCCTCGCGGCTTCACTCGGCAGGCCAACACCGCCATTCAAGCAAAGACGATTCCTAATAAAATTTCTCGGAGCACCACAGATTCTGCGCGGTGAGCCTTGCGCCTGAGGTTCCCCGGCACTAAACACAGTCCATGGATCTTGCCGATTTTCGCAAAGAATATTCAGCCCGTGGCCTGAGCCGTGAGCAGCTCAAAGTTGATCCTATCGCCCAGTTTGCCGATTGGTTCGCCCAAGCCACTGAGTTGAAAGTTCACGAACCGAACGCCTTGACGCTCGCCACGGTGGATCGCGACGGCATGCCCTTTCAGCGCACGGTGTTGCTCAAGTATTTCGATCACGAGGGCTTTGTTTTTTTCACCAACTACAGCAGCCGCAAAGCAGCACATATCGCAGAAAATCCTCGGGTGAGCATGCTTTTCCCGTGGATCACTCTCGAGCGCCAGGTGATCATCCAAGGCACGGCAGAAAAAATAAGCACCGGAGAATCTCTTAAATACTTCTCGTCCCGCCCACGGGAATCCCAAATCGGTGCCTGGGTCTCGAACCAAAGCGAAGTGATCACCTCACGCAAATTTCTCATGCAAAAACTCGCGGAAATCGGTGAGAAATTCAAACACGGCGAAGTTCCACTGCCGTCGTTCTGGGGCGGCTTCCGGGTGAAGCCCACCAGCCTCGAATTTTGGCAAGGCGGGCCAGCCCGGCTGCACGACCGGTTCCTCTATCGCCCATCGGACACCGCTTGGACCATCGAACG
>JBBRIB010000378.1:0-3484 GCA_038221745.1 Verrucomicrobiales bacterium | reverse complement strand
CTTGCTGCGGTTTTCTTCGCATCATCCGGGCACCCGTGAGATACAGTGCGGGGGAGAAAACCAGAATCAGCCTGCGCCCGTCAGCGTCACGCATGAACCAAAATCCCGGCGGAAGCGTTGAATGTTAGACGACAGGGTTCGGTCAGAGGGCGGGGGGCGGAGAATTACTGGGGAGAGAAGAACCAGAAAAAACTGGCACATCCGTCGATCCGCACTGACATACCCCTGTGTCTATTCATCGACTGCCTCCGCTTAATTCAAACAAACATGAAACCACCCGCTGCCATCTCTGTGGGGAGGATTTCGTTTGCGCCGTCACCCGCGGCTGGATGTGCCACTGCGCCGAGATCGAACTCACTCCTGAACAATCCGAGCAAATCCAATGGAAAACCGGTGGCACGTGTGTTTGTAACACTTGCCTGCTTCGCCTTCGTGATGAGGTGGGGAGATAGAGACCAGAGACCAGAATCAAGAATCAAGAATCAAGAGGTTGGAGGATGGAGGTTTCATTTCTTTAGGGGCGGGACGAAGTTCTTTGGACAAAAATAACCATGGAGAGTGTTTTGGCACACTCCATGGTTATTAATTCTTTGCAGCGACCGGGAGATCGCCGCGCTTGGGGTTCCAGAAGACTATTCTTTTGGAAGGATGACCTTGTCGATGACATGGATGACGCCGTTGCTGGCGACAATGTCGGTTTTGGTTACCTTCGCACCATCGATGGTGACTGCTCCGGATTCCACTTTGACGGTGGCTTTGCCGCCTTGGACGGTGGTGACTTCGCCCGCTTTCACATCGGCTGCCATGACTTTACCGGCGACGACGTGGTAGGTGAGGATCGCGGCGAGTTTAGCTTTGTTCTCGGGCTTTAGCAGGGTTTCCACGGTTCCGGCGGGAAGTGCGGCGAAGGCGGCGTTGGTGGGTGCGAAGAGGGTGAAAGGGCCAGGACCCTTCAATGTCTCTACAAGACCGGCAGCTTTCACCGCGGCTACGAGGGTGCTGAAGTCTTCGGCACCGATGGCGATATCGACGATGTCCTTCTTCTCAGCAACCGCAGCTTTTTCTTCAGCGGCGTAGGTTGCAGGCAGGGTGACAGCAAAGGCGAGGGCCGTTGCAAACAGGAGTGTATTTTTCATTTGTTATGGTTGTTGATTTGGCATCATTGCCGGGAGATCGATAATCGATAATCCAATGATGTTTGATAAAAGTTTCATTTTGAAACTTTAGCTTGCGCGGATCGGATCGCTCGCGAAATTCGCCGCGCGCCGCACTCAGCCTTTGAGTAACAAGATAAAATCCGCTCTCTATTCCGGGCTTGGCGATAGGGCGCGTTTGCGGAATTTGGGAGTGAGCAGTCCATACTTGGGACTGAAAAGATAGGCGGCTACAAACAAGCCTCCGAGCACGATGACGATGGCCGGGCCTGGGGCGATGCCGAGGTTTCCTGCTAACAGAACGGCGATGATCGAGCCAAGACCGCCGATGAGGCCGCCACCCCAGAACAGCGCGGAGGTGCGATCCGTCAGTAAGGAAACGGTGGCGGCGGGTGTGACCAGGAGACCTACGGACAGCACACAACCGACGGCCTGCAGCGATGAGACGAGGGCGAGTACCATCAAGCCGAAGATGAGGTATTGAATCATGCGAACGGGCACTCCTTGGGCCGCGGCGACGTTTGGCTCGAAGAGTGTAAGGAGGATGGGCCGCATCAGGAGATTGGTGATGAGGAGGGTGAATGCACCGATCCCGAAGGCGATCCAGATATCGGCATTGCCGACGGCGATGATATCTCCAAACAACCAATGTTCGAGTTCCGTGCGAGTATCCAAGAGCGGAAGCAGGGCGATGCCCAGGGCGAACGCAGCGGTGTAAAGAACGGCGAGAGCGGTGCCTTGTTCGACGCGGTTTCCCCTTGCGACTGCGACCGAGCCCAAGCCGACGAGGAGGGCGGCACCCATCGCGCCGAAGAAGGCATTCCATTGGCTCAGGGCTCCGGTGAGAAGTATGCCGAGGGCGATGCCGGGAAGCATGGTGTGGGAGAGCGCGGAGACGGAGAGGGCATTGCGCCGGAGGACCACGAAGCCGCTGAAAAAGCCGTTGGCAAAGCCGATGAATCCGGCGGTGGCCAAGGCGCGCTGGTAAAATGGATTTGAAAGAAGATCGAGGTCCATGGGATCAGGGGCGAGCGGCGGGTTCGAAGAAAGTGCGTGAAATCAGCTCCGGTGTTAGAATTTCCGTCACCGGGCCGAAGGCGAGTTCGTGGGTGGCGATGACGAGTGCCTCATCGAAGAGAAGAGGCACGGTATTGAGATCGTGGTGAGAGGCGATGACGAGGCGGCCTTCGCAGGCGAGCTTGGCGAGAAGCTCGCCGAGGAGATGGGATGCATTGCGATCAAGGCCGGTGAAGGGTTCGTCCAACAAAAGGACGTGGGCATCCTGGGCGAGGGCGCGGGCGAGGAAGGCACGTTGTTGTTGGCCACCGGAAAGTTCGCGGATCTGGCGATTTTGAAGGGGGGTGAGGGCCAGTGATTCGAGCGCGAGATCCACAGCCGCGGTGTCGGCGGGAGAAAATTTCCGCCACCAGCCGGTTTGTGGGTAGCGGCCCATTTCGACGAGGCCACGCACGGTGATGGGGAAGGACCAATCCACTTCCTCGCGCTGGGGGAGGTAGGCGAATTCGCGGGACCATTTTTCGACAGCGGTGCCACGCCAGCGGATCTGGCCTTGGGTGCGCGGGACGAGGCCGGCGATGGCCTTGAGCAAGGTGCTTTTGCCAGCGCCATTCGGGCCGATGAGGGCGACGCGATTGCCACATGAGGTGGCGAGGGAAATATTCTCCAAAGCAAGGACGTTCCGATAATGGACGGTGAGATTCTCGATCACCAATTCATGGTGATGGCCGTGGTGGGCGCAGGAATCGTGGTGGGTTTCGCTCATCGGGTGGTGGGGAGCGGGAGTTCGAGGAAATCGTCGATGTCCCCGGCGGCGTCGAACACATGCTGGAAGGTGGCTTGGCCGGGAGCTTCGAGTGTGAGTTTGGCAAAGCGATGTTCGCCCGGAGCCGGTGGGTTTTGCCATTTCACGATGAGGGATAGCCGGGGGTTTTGCGCGTCCAATTCAAGATACCCGGGGAGCGGTGAGGATTCCGATTGGAAACTCAGGGGGCCTTTTCCAGAATCGATTTTGACCTCTGTGGCGGGTGCGGAGAGGAGAAGCTGGAAGGGGATGCGGCGGGAAATTTTCAAATCCGCCTGTGCAAGCGGTGCTTTTTTTTCTGGTGCTTTGAGGCCTGCCGAGGTCACGCGCATCAGGCCCACGCCAGTGAGAATCAGGGCGAGGACCATGATGGAAAACCGGAGAAGAGGCGAACCGCGCACGCCGAAACAATGTTGTAAGTGCATGGAACTTGCAAGTGGCATGAGGGTGCGGGACAAAAAACTCAAAAAGTGCCGAAATGGGATAGCCGATTGGGATCAAAGGACGA
>JBBRIB010000377.1:0-3497 GCA_038221745.1 Verrucomicrobiales bacterium | reverse complement strand
CTGGATTGGATGATCGGAAGGGCGGGGAGGATTCTTGGTTCGGTATGAGCGGCAGCAACGAGCGAGTGGGCGCGGAAATACTCGCCCCCTTCGAGAGCGGGACCGATGACTTGGTGGGTGGTGTTTCCAATTCCGAGCAGCGCGGTATGGACCCAGCGGGCACCCAGATTGGGACACAGGATTTCCCCGCTGGCTTCGATGGTGAAAGCATGGCTGTCTCCGCCGAAGTCGATCTCCCACCCTTGGCTGCGGAAAACGGAGTTCTCCATCTGCCACGATTCTGCAAGGCGGGGCAGCAACCAAAAACGGACGGCTTCGTGGCCCTCGTCCGGGGAAACATGCAGTCTGAGCCGGGTGTTTTCAAGGCCGCGGAGTTGGCGCAAGGAAGTGACGACGATGGCCCGATAGCGTCGGGCGGCCTCGTCAGGACCATGATCGGCCGCCATTTCAGGAAGCACGAAACCCGGCAGCGGTTCTTGAATCTGCAGGTTAAGTAGCCGCACAGCAAGAACTTTGCTCGACTTCTCAAGCGAACCAAGCCACAAATGCTTTGGAAAGTTTGATTTTTAGGAGTTGAAAACAAACTTGCCCCCAAGGCGGTCAGAGGAAATGCTCTGCCCGCAAGTGTAATCATGGCAGCCAGGGATAACAAAAAACGGGGAGAGGTTCCGGAGCCTTCGCGGTGGTCCAACGAGATTATTGGAATCTGTTGGATCACGTTGGGCCTGCTCTTGTTGTTGTCGCTGGTGAAATACAGCCCGGCGGATTTGCCGAAGTGGGGATCGTTTGAGGTATTTGCTGGAAAAACCGGTGCCAAGGGTGAGAATCTCATCGGCAACTTGGGTGGAGTGTTGGGATTTTCACAGATTTTGCTGTTCGGCGCGGCAGGAGGATTGATTTCCGTGGGGTTCATCTGGTTTGGAATCATCAAGCTCGTCCTGAACGGGCGGATTTGGCCGCGGGCTACCATCGGACTGGGCATACTTCTGTTAGCCGGAGCCGCATGGCTGCATGCGGCGGATTATTTTTTCAAAGACTGGGCGCTGGGCTGCAGTCCGAACGGTCCCGGTGGGGTCATCGGCGAAGGGGTGGGGGGCTATGTGCTCAGCAATGTGATTGGGAAAATCGGCACGCTGATCCTCACTAGCGCCGCTTATGTCGTGGGTTTGATTTTACTCACAGGTCAGGAGCCGCTCCGTTTCACCAAGGCTTGTTTCCGGCTCGCCCGCATCAAGTATCATCATTGGCAGGATAACCGCAGCGAGGCCGGAAAAATTGCCAACCGCGAGGCGGAGATGTTGGCGGAGCGCGAGAAGCAACGTGAGCAAAGGCGCAAGGACCGGGAGGAAACGAAATCCACCAGCCTCAAAGCGGCCGAGGATGATCCCCAGGCATTGCTGCCACTGCGCGAGACTCCTGTCCCGCAGATCATCGATGCTTCACAACGCCGCGCCAATGAGCCGCACCTCCCCGGCACCAAGCCCTTCGAACGCAAGCCGCAGCCTGCCGGGCACCAGTTTCTATCAGTGACGGGTTTTGAGAATTACGAGCTTCCTGGATTTGATCTGCTGGACATCGATGAAAACGCAGATGCACCCGAAGCAAACCGCGAAGAACTCCTCTACACCCAGCGCACCATCATCGAGACCTTGCAAGCCTTCGGCATCGAGGTGACGGCGGGAGACATCACCCGTGGCCCGACGATCACGCGCTACGAAATTTACCCCTCCACGGGCCTGCGGGTGTCGCGGATCTCCCAGTTGGAAGCGGACATCGCCCGCGCCACCTGCGCCGAGCGGATCAATATCCTCGCGCCGATTCCCGGCAAGGACACGGTGGGCATTGAAATCGCGAACTCCCTCAAAGTGGCGGTGCCGCTGCATGAGCTGCTCCATGATCCCGAGTTCCGCTCGGCGAAAAAGAAAATCCCGCTGGCCCTCGGCAAGGATGTTTATGGCAAGACCGTCATTGGCGACCTCGCAGCGATGCCGCACTGCCTCGTCGCGGGAGCTACGGGTTCGGGAAAATCCGTTTGTATCAACTCCATCATCGCCTCCATGCTCTTTAAATTCGGCCCGGATGAACTGCGCTTCATCATGGTGGACCCGAAAGTGGTGGAAATGCAGATGTATAACAGGCTGCCGCACCTCGTCGTCCCCGTCGTCACCGATCCCAAGAAAACCGTGGCCGCGCTCAAGTGGGTGGTCAACGAGATGGAAAAACGTTACCGCATTTTCGCCAAGGAAGGTGTGCGGAACTTCGATAGCTTCAATAGCCGCCCGCGCCCTGAAAAGGTTGTGGTGGTCGAGCCGGAGCCAGAGCCGGAAGTGGGAGAATTCGTCGATGACGAGTCCATCGAGTCCATCGCCCTCGCCCTGGAATCCGGAGAACTTGGCGCGGAGGCGGATGAAGATGATGATGACGCTCCCATCTTCGAGGAGAGAATCCCGGATCGTTTTCCCTACATCGTGGTCCTCATCGATGAGCTTGCGGACCTCATGCAAACGGCCCCGGCGGATGTGGAAATGTGCATCGCCCGGATTGCCCAGAAAGCCCGTGCGGCGGGGATTCATCTCATCATCGCCACCCAGACTCCACGGGCCGATGTGGTTACCGGCATCATCAAGGCGAACATCCCGTGCCGGATTGCTTTCCAGGTTTCCTCAGCGCTGGATTCGAGGGTCATTCTCGATACCAAGGGAGCGGACAAACTCGTCGGCAAGGGCGATATGCTTTACCTCCCACCCGGCTCCGCCAAGCTCGAGCGGGCCCAAGGAGCCTACGTCACCGATGCCGAGATCGAGCGCATCATCGATCATTGCGCCAAGCAAGGTGCTCCGAAATTCGAGGCCGACATCCAAGCTTCCATCGGCGGCGACAACGATGACGATGATGAGGACGATGTCTCGCAAGCCGATGAGGATTTGATCATGAAATGCATCGAAGTGGTGCGCCAGGAGCAGAAGGCCAGCACTTCTCTGCTCCAGCGGCGCCTGCGCCTCGGCTACACCCGTGCGGCGCGGATGGTGGATATTCTCGAGCAGCGCGGCATCGTCGGCCCCGGTGAGGGAGCGAAGGCGCGCGAGGTTTTCCTCAAGTAATCGCGCCGATCTGTTGGAAAATTTGGAAAATAGAAATTTTCCGGTTGTCAAACCTCTCCGCCCCACTCTTACTGCCGCCCCGCCCGCAAGGGTAGGAAATGTGTAAGGCCCGATAGCTCAGTCGGTAGAGCAGTGGATTGAAAATTCACGTGTCGGCGGTTCAAATCCGTCTCGGGCCACCATTCCTAATCGGTTGAAATTTAAATTTTTGGATCGGTAAGCCGGGTGTCATATTTTTCAACTGGGGAAATGGTTGTCGCCAGAATATCGCCACAAGCGCGCGGCGAATAGAAGTCGCCTTCGCCTACGCCTTTTCGGGGTTTGTTTCATAACCACAGGGTTTAAACAGATTTCAACATGGAGGACCTCTGCTTCGTCAACTGGTTCAGTCGTTAC
>JBBRIB010000376.1:0-3502 GCA_038221745.1 Verrucomicrobiales bacterium | reverse complement strand
GGGGGCGCATATATCCGGGTAGCGACTGGTCCAGCAGGCAGAACTCGCGCAGCACGTCGCTGATCGCGCCGGTGTAGAGCTTCTCGTAGCGGGCGAGCAGTTCTTTTCCGGGCACCGGAAAAGGCTTGGTGGAGATCCCCTCGCGCACGGCGATGAGTTTCTCAAGTTTCATCATCTTCGCTTCTTTTTGAAGCAGGTTTTCCTCACTCATGATTGTGTTGGTTGCTTGTATTGTTAGGGATAAAGGATTTCGACGCGGTCGAGTTCCGCCGCACCGTTCCAAAGAATCTTCAGGTGCTGATTCCCGGCGGGTACGGGGCATTCGTAAGTCACCATCGTCCGGCGCTGCTTGCCCGCGGCACCTCCGGGAGGACTTGGCAGCCGGCGCTCTTTGCGGGTCGGGTTCAGGGAAACGAACGATTTCCCGTCGGGAGAAACCAGGAAAGTCAGATCGGCGGTATCCTTGTCGTAGAACGCGACAATGTTCACCGACTCGATGGAACCCGGCACTTGATAGGTGATCCAGTCGCCCGTGCCGCCCTGAACACGAAAGAGATACTCCGCATATAGGGCATTGTAATCGTTGTTCAGTTTCAAGCCGTCGGATTTCCCCTGAATGCGCGAGAAATCCTGCAACTCATCCGCAAGGCAGACATGCTTCACGGTGACCGGCCCGATCACGTTGGAAGGCGGCGAAACTCCGGTGGCATTGCGGGCGGCAACCCGATAGAACCATGTTTGTCCGGCACGCGCGGTGGTGTCGCTGAAAAGCGGACGGTAGGCGACATCCGCATCAGACACATTGCCGGCCAGTGTGGTCCACGGGCCGTCGGCTTTCGGCGCGCGGTGAATGTCATAGCCGCTGGCCCCGGCGGAGCCACGCCAAGACATGAGTGGAACCTCACCGATGGGCAGAAGCTCGGGAGCATCCGGCACCGGCCAGGGCGGCACGGGAAGCCCCTGAACCTTGAAAGCCATCTCCCGCATGGTTGCCATGATTTCGATTTCGCGCTGGGCCGAGGCGCTCGGGAATCCGGGCGCGTGATACGACCAAACCGCCGGGTAGGTCATGATCTGATGCCAATAGTATCCGCCCTTTTGGTGGTGGAAATACATGCTCCAGATCAGAGCGCCGGGAATGCCATCCTCTTTGGCCACAAACTCGAGAAACTCCCGCATTTTAGGAACGACGTTTTCGTGGGTGAATCCCTTGCCATCAATGTAGGGACCGAATTCGCCAATAAACAAGGGGCGCTGGCCCTTGATCTTGGCGAGTTCCTTGCGGAGGGTATCGGGCCAGCCCGTTTCGGTGCCGGGATAGCTTCCGTAAAGATGGCGGGTGACCATGTCAATATTCGGATCGATCAACATCGGTGCACCCGGATGATGCCGTGTTTCCGCGACGAGTTGTTTGGGCGCGAGTTGTTTGATATAAGCCGCCATCTCAGAAAGCCACGCGTCGGGCGCGCCATGCATCTCGTTGCCGAACTGCCACGCGAGCACCGACTTGTCCTCACAGTATGGAACGCCGGTGATCGTGTTGACGCGCTTCAGCACATAACGGATGGTCGCCTTGAAATCCTCCTTGATCTGCGGAGCGGTATAGAACTCGTTGCGCTTCTTTCCGCGATGCGCCGCATAAGTCCCGATGCCGCCCAGATAGTCGCCCGCTTCCGCAGTGAAGTCGAACATGACGCGCACCCCGTATTTGTTCGCCAAGGCGAACAGGCTGTCGATCACCTTGAACGACTCCTCGTTGAACTGCCCGGGGCCCTGCACGTAATGCCAATCGGCCGCTTTCGCCTTCGGATCGCGGATCGGGAGATTCCACAGGCGGACGACGCGGAGGTTCATCTGATCCGCTGTCTTGAATGCATCTTCTTGCTCCCATGGGGTGGGCAGATGCAGGCGCTCCGGCAGATAGAGGGTCCAGTCGTATGGCAGCACCAGCCCGGGCATATTCGCGCCCATGAAGCGGAATTCTTTTTCGCCGTCGTAGAGCTTGTTACCCTGGCGGGTGATGAAGTTTTCGAAACGACTCTGCACTGGCTCGGCTGCGGATGCCACATGCATGAGGTGGAAGGCCGCAAGCGCGGCAAATATCAGTCGTGGTGTTCTCATAATTTTTTAGGTGTTTGCATGAAATGCGTCATCGTTGGTGAAGTGGCGAGCCTGGCCCCAGGCCGGGAAGGCTCCAAAGCTTGCCATGCGCGGCTTCGGTGACCACGAGCCCGAGTTGGCCCGTGGGATCGAACGCGCAATTGGTTGGATTGCTTCCGGGAATTTCGTGGATCGCTGACAGCCGGCCATCCGGGGAATAGGCCCTGATTCCGCCACCCCCATAAACCGCCACGTAGAGACATCCGTCGGCACCCAATGCCATACCGTCAGGACCAGGTTTTCCTTCGACACCCTCGATCCAGACTTGTGGCTCGTGCCACTGGCAATCGGCTGTATCCCAGACCCCACGCCACAGACGCTGGAGGTACGTTTCGGCAATGACCAGGGTTTTTCCGTCTTCGATAAAGGCAAGTCCGTTAGGAAAGCGGAGTCCACTTGCGACGATGCTAACTTCACCATTTTTAGAAAGGCAGCAAACGGTTCCAGTGGGTTCCTCGCGGGAATCACCTGGACATGTGAAGATCAGGTTGCCCGCGCGGTCGAAAGCGAGATCGTTGGGCTTTTGCAGCGGCAGCCCGCTCACACGGTCGGCCATGGTCTCGATTGTGCCGGAACGCGGATCGAGACGGCGGATCGCGTTCTGTCTGGAATCGCAGAACCAGATTCGTCCCTCGGAGTCGGCGGCCGCTCCATTGGGTGCTCCGCCGACAGGCACCCGAATCAGTTCACCCTTGTGCCATCTCGCGAGGTTGCCAGCTTTCAACTCAACAAACCACAACGATCCATCCGGCGCGAAGACCGGCCCCTCAGGAAAGGATAGTCCTTGGACGAGACACTGGAGGTAGGAAGCAACCAAGAGAGATCTATCTATATGTGATTCCATCTCGCGTTGCTTCTAGAAGTTCAGGCTCATTCCGCCATCGACACGCAGGTCCGCGCCTGTGATGTAACGGCCTGCCTCGGAGCAAAGCAGTGTCACCAGTCCGGCACAGTCGTCAGGCTCGCCAATGAAGCCGAGAGGGATCTTTCCGAGCACGATTCCCAAATATTCCGGATTGGCCAGCACCGCTTCGTTGCGATCGGTGGCGATGGCTCCCGGCGAGACATTGTTCACGGTGATTCCATCCGGAGCGAGTTGCACCGCCAGGTTGCGAACGAGGTTCTCAAGCGCGGACTTGCTGGCGGCATAGACCGGCATCTGGGGATGCGGCCGGTATTGCTGCACGCTGCCGATGGTGACGATGCGCCCCCACTTTCTTGAAATCATGGCAGGTGTGGCGCTTTGAATGAGTTGCAGGGAGGAAAGGAAATTCACCTGCATCTGTTGTTGCGCTTCCTCCAACGAAATTTCGGACCATGGCTTGCGAATTTGAATTGAAGC